>CABYVI010000011.1 GCA_902522415.1 uncultured SAR116 cluster alpha proteobacterium
TCTAATGGCCATTGAAGAGATCAATGCCAATGGTGGTGTTTTAGGCAAACAATTAGAAGCAAAAATAATTGATATGGATATATTAACACCTGAGGGTGGTATTGCAGCAATGCAAACTCTAATTGAGTCTAAAGTCCATGCTATTGCTTCAGCTTTTACGATTTTACCTCAGCCTGCAATGGATGCAGCAGCTCCCTCAGGAATACCTTATATACATGGTAATACCTCAAGCGTGAATGTTGACCTTTATCAGTCTGACCCAGTTAAATATAGAAATATATTTCAACTAGATGTTGCAGAAGTTTGGTATGGAACTGGTTTCGTGAGATTTTTAACTAATTTAAAAAATTCAGGAAAATGGAAACCTAAAAATAACAAAATTCATATTGTTCAAGGGCAGACATCTTATAATCTTAATATTTCAAGAGCAACACAGGAAGAGGTCGCAAAGACTAATGGAGAATGGGTAATTTCTAAAGTAACTGATATTCAATTTCCTGTTCAGGATTGGACTCCAGTAATTCAATCACTTAAAGAGCACGACTCTGGTGCTTTAATGATTGATCATTGGGTTGCTGCAGAGCTAGCTGCTTTTGCTCAACAATATGCATATGATCCAGTTCCTGGTGCCATAGTTTATTTGCAATACGGTCCGTCTCAGCCAGAATTTTTAGAGTTAGCTGCAGGTGCTGGCGAAGGAATGGTTTGGGGAACAGTTTACGGTGTATATGCTGATGAGAAAGGAATGGAGTTTAGAAAAAAATATAAAGAAAAATATCCTGGAATAATGGGCATGGTTTATACTGGTGGAGGGTATGACGCGATGCATATTCTTGCAAATGCATGGACAAAAGTAGGTGATCCGAATAATTTTGACGCAGTAGGTGATGCTATTAGAAACATGAGCTACAGAGGTATTAATGGAACTTATAAAATTGACCCTAAAACAAATTCTGGGGTTAGTTATCCAAATATGACGGATAATCCTGAGGGAGGTCAAGCACATCTATTTTTTCAAGTTCAAAATGATGAGCATAGAATTATTGAGCCCAAACCTTTTGCTGAAGTGGAATTTATTCCTGCTCCATGGATGTAAATTAAAGTTGTAACTTTAATGAATAATACCTCAAAAAATATTGAGGATAGATGTTTCTACTGCCAAGACGTTAGTTTGACACTTGGTGGTAGAAATATACTCAGTAATGTTGACTTAAAAGTCTTACCCGGAGAAATACTCGGACTTGTCGGTCCTAATGGTGCAGGTAAAACTTCTTTATTTGAAGTTCTATGTGGAAGATATAAGCCGTTTAAAGGAAAAATTTTTTTTAACGGAGTGAATATTGATAAGTATAGTTTTATAAACAGATCTAAATTAGGTTTAGGAAGAACCTACCAAAGTCCTGTTATACCATCTGACTTAACAATCGAAGAAACTTTTAGAGCAGCAAGAAAGTCATATAGACCATTTAAAAAAACACATGACGCTGAATGGGCTGCTCGCTTATCTGGCCTTAATTTAACTTGGGATAAACAAGCTGGTGATTTAGGAACATTTGATAGAAGGAAACTGCTATTAGCTTGTATAATATTAAGGGCGCCTAAATATATTCTCATGGACGAACCTGCTTCTGGCCTAATTAATGCGGAAATTGATGAGTTAGATCTTATCATTAGAAGATTAGTTGATGAATATAAAATAGGCGTAATATTGATTGAACATAGATTAGAATTATTGTCTGAAATAGCTGATAAAGTAACTGTCCTTGATCTTGGTGAAGTTATTTCCGAGGGAACTCCTGAATTTGTTTTTAGTGATCCAAAAGTTCATGAAGCTTATTTTGAAGGATAAAATGAAAAATATACTAGAAATAAATAAATTATCAGCTGGATATGGTGCTCTTAGGGTTTTACACGAAATAGACTTATCCCTAAATGAAGGTGAAAGAATTGGTCTGGTTGGATTAAATGGACATGGAAAAACAACATTGATTAGAGCAATTACTCATATGACAGAATGGCAACAAGGGTCAATAAAGTTTTGTGGAGAAGAAATTGGAGGAATAAGATCGTTTGGAGCAGGTAGAAGAACTGCTAAGTTAGTGAAAATGGGTATATCCGTTGCTCCTCAAGGGGATGCAATTTTTCCAGGTCTTACAGTCAGACAACATTTAAATTGTGGTGCATTTACAAAAATAGCATGGAAGGAAAAAGAAAAAAGAATTGAAATGATTTTTGATATTTTCCCACCTTTAAAAAAACTGGAAAATTCCTTGGTCGGCAAGCTATCTGGTGGTGAAAGACGCATGGTTTCTATTGGGAGAATGTTAATGGTTGATGCTAAACTATATCTAATAGATGAGCCTACTAACGGTCTTGCACCAAAAATATATTCCTCTCTTTTAAAAGCTATTTGGGAGTTAAATTTAAACAATAGCTCTATGATAATAGCAGAACAAAATATTAACTTACTATCAAAAAATGTTGATAGGGTAATTGGTATTTATGCTGGTAGACTTCGAGGTGAAGTAGGGCATGTTGAGTTAAAATGATAGATTTATCTCTTCTCCCATATGCCCTAAACCTAGCAGCGATTTACGCTTTGATGGCAATAAGTATTTCGATGATATGGTCAAGTATTGGAATGCTTAATTTAGCTCATGGAGCAACTTTTGCTGTTTCAGGTTATGCAGCTTGGAATTTATCTATTATTTTTAAACCCATTATTTTATCTATTTTTGGTAAAACTTTAATAGCAAAATTATTAATGGGTTTTGTTCTTATAAGCTCAGCAATGGTTGCTGGAGCAATGTTTGGACTAATAATATATTTATTAGCTTTTTTGCCAATTCACGATAAACCAAACTATCCTGTTAGAAGTTTAATAATAACCTTAGCAATCAATATTGCCACTATACAGATACTTTTATTTATGTTTGGAGCAAGAAATAAAGGTTTGCCAAAAATATTTGGCTTTGGAAAATTTGAAATTTTTGAAATTCCAATTAGATATGATCAAGCTGGTACAATTATAAGTACAATTATAATATTAGGTTTGATGCTGTCTTGGCTAAAGTTTAGTAGGATGGGCATTGAAATTAGAGCGATGATGCAAAATCCTGAAGGTGCAGCATATTCAGGGATTTCAAGAAGAACTACGGCTATACCTGTATTAATGATTACTGGCGCACTTGCTGGTGTGTCAGCAGCTTTGTTATCTCAAACAATTTTTGTAAGCCCTACATCTGGATCTATACCTTTAATTAAAGGCCTAACTATTGCTTTACTTGGAGGATTAGGAAATGTACCAGGCGCAATGATTGGCGCTGTGCTGATTGGTTTTTTAGAAGCAATTGTTGGTAGTATTCAGCAAAGATATGTAATGTTTTCAACGTTTATTTTTATTATAATTGTTCTCATAATTCGCCCGAGAGGTATAGGAGGTCTTCTTGACGATACAAGAGAATAAAAAATCAACTTTTTATAAAGTTGGTAGAAGACACTTTGAATATAGAATTATTCCTAAAGTTAACAATGTATGGAATAGAACTAGATTCCCTTTTACTAAAAGACATTTTCTAAAATGGAGAGGTGTTTACAATATAAATGGGCTAAAAAGGGAAAGACTATTAAAAGATAAAATGCCTTTGTGGTGGTTAATTGGACTTAGTTTGGTTCTATTTGTTACACCAAATTTATCACCTCAGCTTATTGGGGTAAGCTCAATATTTTGTATTTACTCTTCTATAAACATACTTTGGACTTTAATTGTAGGAACAGCAGGTATTTTTTCTTTTGCAACTTTAGCTGTTTTAGGCGTTTCAGGATATATAGCAGCTGCTGCAAATGTATATATGGATATTCCATGGCCTTATATGTTTCTTATTGGTGCATTTACAGGATTTATTTTTGGAACAATCTTGGCTGCACCATCAACTCGTCTTGACGGTTTATATTATGCCTTGCTGACAATTGGCATAGCTGAAATTTGTAGAGTATTTGTCCTTCAACTTAGAGTTTTGGCACCTCAAAATGGTTCAATTACAAAAGTGGATAGTTTTATACCTGATAAGTATTTTCTTCAACCTGAAGGTATGATCATAGGGTTTTATGCTTCGTTTTTGCTTTTGTTATTTTGTCTTTTAATTTGGAGATTGATTAACTCCGAAAGATTAGGATTGTTACTAAGAACAGCAAAAAATTCAAGAGAGGACGAAGCTTTTGCTGAAGCTATAGGTATTGATTTTAGAAGGGCTCGTTTGTGGGTATTTATAATATCATCTTCTGCTCTTGGTTTTGTTGGTGCATTTTATGCCATGTATTTTAAATCAATATCACCAACAATATTTTCTATAGATCAATTAATGATACTTTTTGCAATGATGGTTATTGGTGGAATAGGCAGGGCTGAAGGTGCAGTAGTTGGAGCTGCTATTGTAACGTTTATAGATAAAGGTCTTATTGAATTGGGACCAATTAGAATAATAATTATTGCAATCATTATGCTGGTTGTTACTATTTTTGCTCGAGAGGGTATTACTGGAGCAAGAAAACAATTTCGCATTTTTCGACTGAGAAAAAGTGGTGAAAGAAGAGCACTAAGAACTGAAAAAAATGGAGAAGTTATGCCAGAAGAAGCAACTGAAATATTTGATAAACAGGAGATTTATTATAGGAGATTTAATAAGAGACTTAGAGACAACTTAAAAAAAATTATTACTCCTGAACTAATTGAAGAACACAAAAAAAACCCTACTGGAAATCATTCTGATAGTTTAGCAAGGGTACTTAATTTTTTTCGAAGAGCAGATACGGCTGATAAATATGCTCTAAAAAAAATAAAAAAAACCAACTCCAAGAATGTATATCAGGTAATTGCTTTTTCTGGTATTAAAACACATCCCCCAAGAATTGTAGATGATAAAGAATATTCAGAATTGTCAGAAGCACTTCATGCGGTTTTTATTCTAAGAGTAAACGATTTGCTGGAGAGTTAAAAATGACTAATACAAGAATTTTTGGATATTCAAATCCATTGTATGGTAAGAACGGAGATAAATTTGATTTTCATATTTCAGCTGAAGGTACAAAAGAAGTAAAATCAGAAATCGTAAGACTCATACATGGCGATGAAAATCCAGAAGGCCCAGGTTTTGTTGAGGAAAAAATAAACTCAAATTTCCAAAAAAACATTCAGGTCGAGAGACAATATACTCAACTTGGCTCTTATGCAGTAGTTAAAGATGATAAGGACATTTTACATAATTTAAATGATTTTTCTATATATGCGTTTGTTTACCCAACTATGACGTTTGGTAATAGATTTAATTCTGAAGAAAAGTTGAAAAGTTCTGGTAAGGGCAGACAAACTATACTTGGAACATGGTCTGTTACAGATAATAAGGGTTATGGACTTGGTATAAATAATGAAGGGCATTTAGAATTCTGGATAGGCAATGGAAAAGTAATAGACCAAATAAAATGTGAGGTGCCTATAGTATCAAACTTTTGGTTTTTGGTGGCAGTCACATTTAATTCAGAAACAAAGAAAGCTACAATTTATCAAATTGGAGCACAAAACCAATGGAATAGTCTAGAAGGCACCCATGTTGAAATAGATTTCAATAGTATTGTTTCTGAGAAACTTAGCATCCTGCCTGAAAAATCAGATAAACCATTTTTATTTGCTGGGTCCCATGAAAGAAATGATGATAGAGGAGATTTTATTTCTCTTCTTTATAATGGGAAAATTGATACTCCAAGCGTAACAGATTATGTTTTATCAAAAGAAGAGATTTTTAATATATTAGAAAACCAAAAACCAAAAAAACACATTGCAATATGGGATACAAGTTATGGATACGATGAAAATGGTATTGATGATATCATTTTTGATGTAGGCCCTAACAAAATGAATGCTTTGGGCTATAATAGACCTATAAGAGCTATGACAGGCTGGAATTGGAAAGGTAAAGATGACTGTTTCAGATTAGATAATAAACAATATGGAGGAATATCATTTCATGATGACGCCCTTATTGATTGTAATTGGTCTGTTACAAGTTCTTGGACACCTGATAAAAATGCAAAAAGTGGTGTTTATGCCCTTAAAATTTCATCAAAGGATAAAGAAGAATATATACCATTTTTTGTAACACCAAAAAATCCAAAGGCAAAAATAGCTGTACAAATGAGCACTTTTACTTATCTAGCTTATGCAAATCTCGCTCTTTATTTTGATGGATCTATAACACAGGCAATATATGGAATGACACCAATCATTTCTGATGAAGATATAGAACTATATAAGCTATCTGAATTTGGGCTATCAACCTATGATCATCATAATGATGGAGAAGGTGTATGTTTTTCGTCTTGGAAAAGACCTATCATGAACATGCGACCTAAATTCAGAGGCGGAGGCGTTTCATTTCCTTGGGCATTTCCTGCAGACCTATCTCTTCTTTGGTGGCTAGAAAATGAAAACTATGATTTTGAAATTATTACAGACCATGATGTTCATTTTGGTGGGGTAAAGGTTTTAAAAAATTATAAAACTGTTATTAATGTTACTCACCCCGAATACTATTCAACTGAAATGCTTGACGCTACTGAAGAATATCTAAGAGATGGTGGTAGATTTTTATATTTAGGAGGTAATGGATATTATTGGGTAACTGCAACTTGTAGAAATGACCCTTCTTGTATTGAAGTAAGAAAACTCGATGCTGGATCAAGAGCATGGGAGGCAAAAGCTGGTGAATGTTATTTGATGTCATCTGGTGAAAGATCAGGGGTTTGGAGATCTAGAGGTAGAGCACCTCAAAAACTTATGGGTGTTGGTTTTACAGCAGAGGGAATGGATAGGTCAGAACCCTTTGAACGAATGCCTGACAGTTTTCATAAAAGAGTTTCATGGATTTTTGAGGGAATTGGAGACAACGAAATCATTGGTGATTTTGGACTTGCACTTGGAGGTGCAGCTGGAGTTGAAATTGATCGATATGATTTATCACTAGGCACTCCAATTAATTCAAAACTACTAGCTTCAAGTTATGGTCATTCCGATAATTATCCTCTTGTTTCAGAAGAAATTACATTTAATTTTCCTGGACGCGGTGGGACTCAGGATCCAAATGTTAGATCAGATATAGTATTTTTTAACACTCTAAATAATGGAGCAGTATTTTCTGTAGGTTCCATAGCTTGGAGTCAGGCACTTCCTTGTTTTGGTGGAAAAAATAATGTAGGTCAGATTATGAAGAATGTTTTGAATGCATTTATCAAAGATGGACCATTACCCGGATCTCAATATATAGGAGATGAAAAACATTGGAGATAAATTAAGCTATTATATAGTTATTTAATTTTTTATGGAGTAATTTTATGAGAACACGTGCGCTTTACTGTGATTTTTTAGGTTTGCCAAAAGGTAAATATATTCCTGTTGATCTTGCCAAAAGTGGTGATATCGGATTTGCTGCCTGCGCCCTTGCTGTATCCTTTGACAGAGACTTGCTCAATATTCCTGGCACAGGATTATTCGACGGTATACCTGACATGAAACTCGCTTTAGATAAAGATCGTTATAAATCATGGCAAGAAAATACTGAAATTGCTTTAGGAGACTTGAAGTTTGAAGGTAAAGACTACGAGTTGTGTGCTAGAACTAATTTAAAAAAGTTAATTCAAGAGTTTAAAAAAATGGATCTTAATCCCATGGTTGGTCTTGAGTTTGAAGCTTATGTTTTTGAACAAGATCAAGAGGGTGTTTGGATCCCTTATAATACTCCTGGTGCATTTGTTTATGGAACAGGCCCATCTAATGACCCTAAAAATTTAATGGGTAAAATTTGGGAGAGAGCATCTGAAATGGGTCTTCCAATTGAAAGCATCAATGGTGAATATGATAATGGACAGTTTGAGTTAACATTAGGCTTCGATGAGGCTTTAAAAGCATGCGATAATGCATTCCTTTTCAAAACTATGGCTAAAGAAGTTGCTTTTCAAGAAGGTTTAATTTTATCTTTTATGCCCAAGCCAATACCTGAAAGAGGTGGATCAGGATTACATGTTAATTTCAGTTTTACTGATAAAAGTAAAATTAATTTAATCGAAAAAGATGGTAAATTATCTGATATTGCAAATAACTGTATTGCTGGATTAATTAATCACCATGAAGGATTATCTGCTTTATTAGCATCTACTGTAAATAGTTATGATAGATTACAGCCTGCATCAATGGCTGGATATTGGGCAAATTGGGCAGGTGATCATAGAATGGTTACAATTAGAACTTCAACATCATCTTCTAATTCAGCAAGGATAGAGCATAGAACTGCTGACGGAGCAGGAAACCCATACATAGTCACATCATCAGTTCTTACAGCCAGTTTACTAGGAATCAAAAATAAATATAAATTGCCTAATGCTGAGGATTTAGATGGAATGGAAAATGTAAGAGCCACAAAACATGTGCCCTCTAGTCTATCAAAGGCTCTAACTGCGCTTGATAAGGATAAAATTCTCAAATCAGAAATAGGGGAAAAGTTTTGTAATGCTTTTATTGAAATTAAAAAGGATGAGGCAACACGTCTCCAAGATAAAAGTATTGATGAAGTACGAGAATATTATCTGCCTTTTGTTTAGCTATTCTGTATAATTTTAATTTTGTGTTAGTTAATTTAAAACTAGTTTAATAAATTAAGCTAACGCTTTTAAGTTTAAAAAATTGTCATATGAATTTTGATTTTATGTTTTGTCCAAAATAAAATCAAATTGAAGTTCATAATATGGAGCTTTAAAATTGAGTTCTTTTGCTTTTTCTTGATCATCTATCTTGACATACTCACTAATTAGACTGTCTTTTACTCCAAAAACAGCGTCTGAATCCAAGTACTCACTTCCTCTAACAAATACATGAGTAACTACTGACTTATAACCAGGTGCACTAACAATATAGTGTAAATGAGCAGGGCGATTTGGGTGCCTACCAGTTGCAAAAATCATATCACCAACGGGTCCATCTGTTGGAATAGAATAAAATTTAGGTTTAACTGACTTAAACCAATATTTACCATCTTCTGAAGTCGTAAAAATGCCTCTTAAGTTCATTTCAGGTTGGACATCAGGTTGTTGAATATCATAAAAACCATCTTCGTTAGCTTGCCAAACATCAATATTAGCACCACTTATAGGTTTGCCTTCAGTATCTGAAACGGAACCGTAAATAAATGCAGGTTCACCTTTGCCATCATAATTTATATTTGCACCCATATCCTTCTTTGGGGCATTTTGTACATGGAAGGGGCCTAAAACAGTGGACTCGGTTGCATTTAGTGTCTTACGGTTATTAATTGTATCAACTAAAGCTGAGATACCTAAAACATCTGACAAAAGGATAAATTCTTGCCTTTTACTATCACATTTCTGGCCAGTTTTGGTTAAATAGTCAATCATGAACATCCACTCTTCTTGTGTTGGTTCAACTTCTTTAACAAATTCATGAATATGATTGATTGCACTTTCCATAATTTTTTTAAGTCTTTTATTTTTACAATTTTTGTATTGCTGTATTACAACTTCGGCCGAACTATCTTCTGAAAAATATTGCATTCATTCACCTGTAATTTTTATTTCTAGTTGCGTTAATCTTTGTGTTGAATTTAAAACTATATAATATTTTCAAGTTCTCTAAGATACTTGCTAATTTTTGATTTTACCTTTTCTAGGTCTCCTTTTTCCCATTCACGAAAACCCTCCCCACTCTTCATTCCAAGTTTTCCGCCCTTAACAAGATTATTTAAAAGTTTAGAAGGTTTTTTACTGCTTTCTAAATCATAAAGAACATTTTCATGAACATCTAATGTTAGATCCGTACCTACTAAATCAGCATTTTCCAAAGGTCCCAAGACTGATAGTCTTCTTCCAAAACTTGATTTAATAACAGTATCAACAGATTTAGCGTCACAAACTCCATTTTCCACAAGACTGATAGCTTCCCTCCATAATGCATGCTGCAACCTGTTCCCAATAAAACCAGGCACGTCTTTTTCTACACGCACGGGTATTTTCTCAATTTTATTTAAAACATCTATTGTCTTTAATATATAGTTTTCATCCGTCCATTTTGTTCTAATAACTTCAACAAGAGGAATTAAATGTGGAGGGTTCCACCAATGTGTACCCAATGCTCTGCTTTTATCATGCATTTTTTCAACAATTTTAGTAATGGGAATTACTGAAGTATTAGAAGCAAAAATACATTTTGAATTTGATAAACTCTCAATTTCTTTAAAAATATTTTGTTTTAGTTCTAATTTTTCTGGAACTGCTTCAATTATAAGATCAGCTGTTTGCACTGATTCTAAAAGTTTACTAGACTTTGTAATAGATGAGAGAATTTTCTTTATTTTAGAAGCTGGAATGGCCATTTGAGTTAAGCTTCTATTTATTCTGTCAAATAATGTATTTAATGAACCTTCATTAGGATCAAAAACAGTTACTCCAAATCCGAATTGTGCAAATTTAAGAGCTATCCCATGACCCATTAAACCTGAGCCTATAATTGTTACATTATTAAACATATTTAGCCTGCAGTATATCCTCCATCAGCATATAAAATATGACCCGTATAAAAATCTGATGCTTTTGATGATAAAAATAGAAGTGGTCCCGCTAAATCCTCTGGTTCACCAAGTCGACCTTTAGGTACTCGAGTAATAAATCCAGATCTTACTTTTTCTGCTTCGGGGGTATCTTCAAACATCCATGCTGTTAGAGGTGAACGAAATACCGTTGGGGCAATTGCATTTACTGTTATTCCTGAGTCTCCTAATTCACAGCCTAATGCTTTTGTAATACCGTCTATTGCAGACTTTGAAGCACAATAGGCTGTGTAACCAGCTGGATGACCAAGCAAGCCTCTAGCCGAGGAAACTAATACAATCTTTCCTCCATCACCTTGCACTTTCATTTGTTTAGTTACTTCTCTTGCCATAAGCCATGACTGAGTAACATTTACATCCATTACTGAAGTAAAAGTTTCAGGTAGCATATCTTCTACTTTAGAAACTTTGTTTATACCTGAAGCAACTACCAATATATCAATTCTACCAAAATTGTTAACAGCCTTTTGGACGATTAAATTACAGTTTTCTTCAGAAGATGGGCGAGAGTTAATAATTATATGATCACATTTAGAAGAACTAATTTCACTAGAGACCTCTTCTAAGGCTTTTTTGTTACCGCCTGTTAAAATTACTTTACATCCTGCACCAGCAAAAGTTTTTGCAGCTACACTTCCAAAAGCTCCAGTAGCACCAACAACCAATGCAACTTTGTCTTTGATATCAAACGAAGAATATGGATTTTCTAACATTTATTCGCCTCAACTATCTTTTGGTGGATAAGGCATAACTACATGCATTATGACCACTTCGTTAGTTTCATTCCTTATTTCCCTCTCTTTGCCCCCTGGAATAAAAACAGTATCACCAGGATTAGCAAATTTTGTATCACCATCAACTTTGATAGTTAGGCTTCCTTGAATAATTACATATACTTTTTCAAGAGGTGAAGAATCAGGTCCAGCACCACCACCTGGCAGAAATTGTGAACGTCCAACCCAAAAGTTCTTTGGACCATATTCTTCAAATCCTGCCAATCTCAAAGAGTGGCATTTTTGATGGTTTGGAGCTTCATATTGTTCTGTATCTTTTAATTCTTTAACATACATTAGAAGCTCTCCCCTGACTCAATTCTGTAAGATTGATTTTTGTCTATCATTGCTACTAGTCGAATAATACAACCATCTCCCCTATCCCAGTTCCAAGGGAAAAATGCAAAGGTACATCTCTTGCCAGTAACCGCATCAAGATCACCACCGACATTCTCTATTCCTAGAATACCTTCTTTGAAAATCATATTATGGACGGGCTCCCAAACTGGAAATGCCTCTTTCCAGTCTATTCCTCCAGACCATTCTTTATATTCCTCAGCTAAGTGTGGTAGCAAAGGGCCATTTCTTTGTGGACCAATAGCTGTAGCTAATGGGTGGTCATTAGCTTGAGTATCATGACCTATGACTTTTATACCTTTATCAATTATCCACTCAGCTGCAGATGGCACAAGACCAGGACAATATGGAAAATAGTCACCATCCTCATAATATTTATGCCAACCTGTATTTAGGATTAATACATCATTTTTTCTAATTGCGTGACCACAGGCTTTTTCTAAATCATCACCTGTGATTTGTTCCCACTTTTTCTTGGGAATTGAAACAACAAGACCAGACCCAAAAAAATGAGGCAGAGGTACTTCATCAATAAAAGGTGTCGACTGAACCACGTGGGCAGGTGCGTCGATATGAGTTGTTACATGCATAGTTGTTGTAAGCGTTTGAGAAAGAACACCTGACTTTGCCATATAGTGCATTCTTTCAATCCTAACATCTCTAAAATATGGCCAGTTTGGACACTGATATCCAAATCTATGAGATAAATTATAAAATTCTATTCCCATATCATTATTTGTATTTTCTTGGAAATCGATCCCTCGAATATTCACTGTCAACTTAACCTCCACAAATATTAATATTTATCTTTTAAAGTGTACCACAATTTGATACACATGTATTACTATATGGTGTTTTTAATTTAATGACAAGAATAATTTAAAAAGTTGGAATGGATAAAACTAATAATAATATACAAGTTTTAAATAGAGCTTTTCAGATACTGAAAATCATCAAAAAAGAAAAAGATGTAAAAATTAGTCTTGGAAAAATTGCTAAAATTACGGGCTTGCCGAGGTCTACAGTACAAAGAATTGTTAACTCGTTAATAAATGAAAATTTTTTGTCACAATCTAGTCAAAAAGGTATTTCTATTGGTGACGAAATCTATAAACTTGCAGCTTCAACAAATGATGATGTAGTGCGGTCATTAAGCCCAATAATAAATTCCCTTTCTAATAAAACAAAAGAAACTGTCGATCTGTCAATATTGAAAGATAATCACATGTTATTGCTTGATAGGGTTTTAGGTACATATAGACTTGGAGTTAACTCAAAGATAGGACTGAAACTTCCTATGTCTACAACAGCAAGTGGTAAATCAGCATTATCTTTACTTGATGTTGATAAAGTTAAAATTTTATTAACGAATGAAGATCAGGTTTCAAGAAGAAAAAACATTAAGAAGCTAGAAGATGAAATTGCAAAAGCAGGTATTAATGGTATAGCTTATGACTTTGATGAAAACAATGATGGCATCTCAGCAGTTGGCTCATCATTTATAATTGGAAATGAAATATACTCTATTTCTATACCAGTTCCATCTCATAGATTTAATACCAAACAAAAAGAATTAGAAAAAAATTTAAAAGAAGCCATTGAAAAAGTAAAGCCCGTTATGGACAACTAACAATTAATTGATTTTTATATAAAATATTAATAAATAAACTATAAATTAAATTTTTCTTAAAGAGTTAATGAATGTCAAAAAATGCTCCATTTAAAAATATTGCTGTAATAGGCGCTGGCACAATGGGTAGTGGAATTGCAGGACAAATTGCAAATTCTAATCAAGAAGTTTTGTTATTAGATATACCAGGCAGTGAACCCAATAGCATTACAGAGGAAGCTGTAAAAAGGTTAATTAAATCTGACCCTCCTGCATTAATGCATAAAAATAAGTCAAAATTAATACATGTTGGCAATATTCGAGATGACTTTCACAAATTATCCAAATGCGATTTAATAATTGAAGCTGTTGTTGAAAGACTAGAAATTAAAAAAGATTTATATAAAAAGATAGATAGCGTGGTTGATGAAAGCTGTGTCATTACTTCAAACACCTCTACGATACCGATAAAATTATTAGTTGAGGACATGCCACAATCTTTTAAAGAGAGATTTGCTATAACACATTATTTTAACCCCGTTAGGTTTATGAGGTTACTAGAACTTGTTAGGGGTGAACATACTGATCCAAAGATAATTAAGAAACTAGCTGAGTATAATGACAGAATATTAGGTAAAGGTGTTGTGTCGTGTAATGACACCCCGGGATTTTTAGGAAACAGAGTTGGTGTTTACGCCCTTCAAGTTGGAATGGACGAAGCATTTAAACTAAATTTAACAGTTGAAGAGGCAGACTCTTTAATGGGGCGACCGATGGGCATCCCTAAAACAGGAATTTTTGGTCTTTATGATTTAATTGGAATAGATCTAATGTCTGACGTAGTTGATACTTTGGGAACAATTCTACCTAAGAATGATAACTTTCATAAAGTTGGTGCCAGTAATATTCCAACAGCAAAACTAATAAAAGAAATGATTGATAATGGTTTTACAGGGAATAAAGGCAAAGGAGGCTTTTATAGATCAGGAGAAAATAACCAAAACTTTTACATAGATATTTATAACAATAAAATTATACCAAAAAGCGAAGAAATTAATCATAAAGCTAAAGTTTCAGCTGAATTACTAGAAAAGGGGGAGGAAACTCTTTTTCATTTAATTAACAATAATTCAGATGAAACATCTGAAAGAAAATATACGAACTTTTGTAGAAATGTTTTAGGTAGGATTTTGCATTATGCTGCATCTTTAATCCCAGAAATAACTTCATCACCTCAAGATATTGATGATGCAATGAAATTGGGTTTTAATTGGATTAGAGGACCATTTGAAATTATTGATGCATTAGGAAAAAACATTGTCATAGAACTCTTCAAAGAAAATGGGCTCAATACCCCAAGTTCATTTGATTGCTTCCCATTTTATAGAGTTGAAAAAGATAATCTTTTAGTTAGCAACTATTCCAAAAGCTCTGAAAATAAATATGAATTGCAGCCAATAATTTTACCAAATAAAGCTATAAGATTTCACTTGGAAAGAAAAAAACTTAAGCCAATTTTTGAAAATCAGTCTGCCAGTCTGTTCAGTATAAATGATAAATATAGATTAATAGAATTTCATTCAAAAGCTAATACTTTAGATAACTTTTCAATGGATGTCGTTAATGCTGCATGTAATGACCACGGTGATGGTATTATAGTACATAATGATGCACAGCATTTTTCTTCAGGTGTGAATTTAAACGCATTTCTTTCTCTTATCAGAGAAAAAGATTGGTCAGGTATTGATAGCTTCCTTATTAAGTTTCAACAGGCAGTTAGATCACTAAAATTTTTATCAGTTCCTGTTGTCGGGGCCCCCTCTGGAATGGCAATAGGAGGTGGTTTTGAAGTGTTACTTCATTGTGATAAAATAATTGTACATTCAAATTCAGTTTTGGGCTTAGTTGAAGCTGGAGTAGGATTAATTCCTGGAGGAGGTGGAGTAAAAGAAACTTTCCTCAGATGCATTGAAAGTCTTGAAAAGCCTGAGGATGCTTCATGGAAAACATGGATGCAAATTGGGTATGGCCAAACTGGAACTAGTCCAGAAAGAAGTTCAGAACTTTTATATTACCTTCCTGAGCGCGATCAGACAGAAATGAATAGAGACTACCTAATAAACTCTTCTATTTCAGCAATAGAAGCTATAAACCAAAAAGGTTATTCAAAACCTATGTTAAAAAACATTACTTTACCGGGAAATTCTATTCTTTCAAAAATGGAAGAATTTATGGATAATGGTATTGAAAAAGGAATATTTTATAAGCATGATAAAATAGTGGCAATGCAAGTTGCCAGTGTTGTAGTGAATAATGACGAGGATAAGAACCTGACATTAAATGAAGATGATCTATTCGAAAGGGAAAGAAAAGCCTTTATAAATCTTGCTAAAACACAACCAACTTTGGATAGAATTTCTGCCTTGATTGAAAAGGGAATAAATTTAAGAAATTAAATTGGGGGAAAGTATGAACAACAAATCAAAGAGTATGTATGATGATTTTGAAAAAGTAAAAGCTAACCACGTACCTCTTTCACCTTTAACATTTTTGCCAAGAGCTGCAAATTTGTATCCCAATAAAGATGCTGTTGTTTATGGGAATAGAAAGTACACATGGAAACAGTGTTATGAACGTTGCATACGTCTTGCATCAAGCATAACTAAACTAGGCATAACTAAAGGTGATACTGTTTCTGTAATTGCAACCAATACACCAGAGATGGTTGAAGCTCACTATGGAATTGCTATGGCAGGTGCTGTTTTAAATAGTATAAATGTAAGATTAGACCCTGATACTATAGCGTATATTTTGGATCATAGTGAAGCAAAAGTACTTATTTCTGATACAGGATTTTCTTCATCAGTCAGTGAAGCCTTAAAAAAAATACAAAATAAAGATCTAATTATAATTGATATTGAAGATGATCAAGCTGAAAGTAATAATAATAGTATTGGATCAATGAATTATGAAGATTTATTAGAAACTGGAGATCCAGATTTCAATTGGTCTTTGCCAAATGATGAATGGGATGCTTTAGCTCTTAACTATACTTCAGGAACAAGTGGAAAACCCAAAGGAGTGGTATACCATCACAGAGGTTCATATTTAATGACAATGGGAACAATAAGTGATTGGCAACTTCCAGCTAATCCAAGTTATTTGTATACAGTACCCTTATTTCATTGTAATGGTTGGGGACACGCATGGACAATGACAGCCCTTGGTGGAAAGATAGTTTGCTGTAGGCAGGTTTCTGCAGAAGCGATTTATGACGCTATCTATAACCATAATGTCACATATTTAGGTGGTGCTCCGATTATTTTGGGAATGATAATAAATGCCGAAGAAAGTGCCCGAAAAGAAATGAAGCAAACAGTAAATATAATGACTGCGGGCGCCCCACCACCTGCCGCTATATTAGAAGGAATTGAAAAATTAGGGTTCAATGTTACACATGTTTATGGACTTACAGAAACCTATGGTCACGCAGTAATGTGTTTTTGGCAAGATCAGTGGGATAGTGTAGATTTTTCTGAAAGAGCTATAATTAAGGCTCGCCAGGGTGTTTCAATGACAGCAACAGAGAGCACAAGGGTCGTAGATTTAAAAACCAGAGAAGATGTTCCTAAAGACGGCGAAACCATAGGCGAAATAGTTCTTCAAGGAAATACTATCATGAAAGGCTATTTAAAAAACAAAGAAGCGACTTCCGAAGCATTTGAAGGTGGATGGTTTAGGTCAGGTGACTTGGCGGTGATGCATGAAAGTGGATATATAGAGATTAAAGATAGACTAAAAGATATTATTATATCTGGTGGAGAAAATATTTCTTCAGTAGAAGTTGAAGGTATGTTGCATAGACACCCAGCAGTTGCATTTGCTGCAGTAATTGCAAAACCTGATGAAAAATGGGGGGAAGTTCCATGTGCATTCGTTGAATTAAAATCAGGTGAAAAAACAAATGAAGAGGAATTAATGAATTTCTGCCGAGAAAATTTAGCTGGATTTAAAAGACCAAAACAAATAATATTTTGTGAAATACCAAAAACAGCAACTGGTAAAATTCAAAAATTTGAACTTAGAAAACAATTAAATTAATCTAAAATCATTTAAATGAGAAAGTCTATTAATTCACCAGGAGTTCACAAACATAAAAATCCCATCCCTCATGCATGCATACTAAATGGATTAATGATATCTTCAGCTATAAATGGCTTTGATCACTCAATAGGCAATTTTCCAGACAAAAAAGAAACACAAATAGAGGTTGCTTTTGAGAATATGCTAAAAATACTAAAAGAAGCCAATGGGGCTTATGAAAACATTTTAAAAATAGATTTATATTTTAATGATAAGTCTGACAGAAAATTTGTTAATCCAATATGGTTGAGAATTTTTCCAAATGAGAACACAAGACCTGCAAGGCATTCACATCTCGCAATTTTAGATCAACCTTGTATAATGCAGTTAGTATTTACTGCAGTGATTTAATTTTTTTAGGGAAAGATTTTTATGAGTTCAAAAAAAGGTTTAAAAGACGCATATTCACTTAAGACCCCAAAAGACAATATAAATTTATATAAGATTTGGGCATCGTCATATGATGATGATTTTGCAAAAAAAAATGATTTTCGATCGCCCTCTCTAATATCTAATTATTTTAGTCAATATTCCCATAGCATGGATTTCCCAATTCTTGATGTTGGAGCTGGAACGGGTTTAATTGGGGAAGAGATGAATGCGAATAATAAGTTAGAATTAGATGCTATAGATATTTCACCAGAAATGCTTCAAGCGGCTAAACTAAAAAATTGTTATTCTAAAATAATTGAAGCTGACCTTACAAAAAAATTAAATATTGAGAATGATTCCTATGGCGCTATCGTCAGCGCAGGAACATTTACACACGGCCATATTGGTCCTAATGCTTTGGATGAGCTTATAAGAATAGCAAAGCCAAACGGCTTATTTGTAATAACAATTCATTCGAAATTCTTTGTGAAATCAAATTTTAAACAAAAGTTTAATGAAATTAAGAATCAAATTACTAATCCAATTTATCACGAAGAGCATGCTTATGGAAATAACCCTGATAAGGATCATGGCCAAGACACAGTATTTATTGTTGTTTTCAGAAAAAAATAATAATTAATTATTTTATGGACAACGCTGTAAATTTTAAAACTTTAGTAAATAAATTTTATAAAAATATAGTTTCATCCAATGAAGTTGATAACTCAAATTATCACTCACACTTGAATGAAGTCATTAAATCTCTATCAAATGATTTAGAAAAAAATTTAAATTACATTTATAGTTACCAACCTGTATGTAGATTTTTGGATTCTTGCATCAACAATATTCCAGAGGAATTTTACGGATTTGAAAACTCAATAAGAAATATTAAAACCCAATTAAATTGGCAAATTAACAATAATTATAAAAAAATATTTTCAAAAGATTTTTTTTATAATGAGAGTTTTGTAGAAATTATTGGCCCCAACGGATTATTAATTAGCCCTAATATCAGGGTTGGTTTATTGCTTTTAGGTGAAAAAGTTTTTTATCCTTCACATAATCATAAAGCTTTAGAGTTTTATTCTATATTGAGTGGAAAATCTATGTGGCAGCAAAATAATGACAGTTTTGAACAAAAGGAACCCGGAGACAATATTTTTCATGATATGTGGGTCCCACATGCTATGGAAACTACTGGTGAGCCAGCTCTAGCATTATTTTCCTGGAGTGGCGACATCACTGACGAAGCAGTTCCAATTTAAGTATTCATATTGAATTTACGGCCTTACATAGTGTTTTTAATTTGTCCTGGGCTAGGTCTATACTAAATAAACCCATTCCACAATCTGGAGAAACAACTAGTCGTTCTCTATCTATAAAGTTTAAGGCCTGTTTTAACCTATCTCTAACCTCATCAACTGTCTCAAGACGACTCTTAGTAACATTTATTGCACCAAAAATAATTTTTTTGTCAGGGAAATTACTCAATAAATTCAAGTCATTTTTACAATGTGCATCTTCAATAGATATTTGATCTATGCTCATATTGTTTAATTCTTTAGAAAGATCAAAATATGACTTTGGATCTGCCTTTTTATAGTTTTCGTCATCTAAACGATCAGTATAACCACAACATATATGTATAATTTTATTAATATCTTTTGGCACTTTATGAAGGCATCTTTCAATACCCTCAAATCCAAAGGAATAAGCATCATCTACTTGGCGTGCAAATAAAGGCTCATCAACTTGAATGTACTTACAACCCTTATCAACTAAATTTAAAATTTCTAAATTAATGGTATCTGCTAAATCACTATTTAATTTTTTTCTATCATTATAAAAACAGTCAGCTGATGTATCCATAATTGTCAGTGGACCTGGAATCGTAAACTTAATCGGTTTACTTGAAACGGACTGAGATGAGACATAATCTAGAGATGAATAAAAATTACCTAAGTGTCTAATTTTACCCCTTATCGCTGGTAGACTTGTTTCATAAGCTCCATCTCTGAGTACTCTGTGTTCTAAATTATCAAAATCAAACCCATCTAAATTTCTACAATGATAGTGAACGTAATTCTCTCTTCTTACTTCTCCATCAGTTGGAATTTCTATCCCAGCATCTATTTGAATGTTAATAACTTCAGACGCTGCTTTTTTAAATAGTTTCTCATCTGATAGTTTTTTATTTTTATTATAATTTGTGTACTCAATAGTGGTTTTTATAGTATTCATTCCCTCTTCACCTCTAGCTGAGTCAAACCAATCCATAATGGGAAGATATTTAGGCTTTGGGAAAGATCCAATCGTTGTTGTTATAATTTTTTTCTTAGCCATAAATTATTATTTAAAAAATATCAAAAATCTAATATGGTAAACCTACATAATTTTCAGAAAATGCTCTTTGAGCTTCTTTAGAATTAGATAAATAATCTAGTTCAGTTAATTGTATTTTCCTTTCAAATTCATCTTGATTGGGAAAATTGTGCATTAAAGTTGTCATCCACCAACTAAACCTTATTCCCTTCCAAACACGCAAAAGTGCTTTTTCTGAATATGTTTCCAATAAATGTTGATCCTTATTTTCAAAAAATGATATTATCCCTTCTGACAAATAATGAATGTCAGAAACCGCAAGGTTAAGTCCTTTTGCACCTGTTGGAGGAACTATATGTGTTGAGTCTCCAGCTAAGTAAAGATTACCATACCTCATAGGCTCTGAAACAAAACTTCTCAAAGGTGCGATAGACTTTTCGATTGATGGACCTGTAACTATAGTATCAGAGGCTTCTGTTGGAAGCCTGAATTTTAATTCATCCCAAAAGTTATCATCTGACCATTGCTCTACTTTATCAGTATTTGGAACTTGAATATAATATCTTGATAGATTTTCATTTCTCATTGAAGCCAACGCGAAACCTCTTGAGTGGTTTGCATAAATAAGTTCATCATTGACAGGAGGAGTTTCTGATAGAACACCAAGCCAGCCAAAAGGATAAACTTTTTCATATGATTTTAATATATTTGAAGGGATATGGTTTCTACTAATGCCATGGAAGCCATCACATCCAATAACAAATTGAGTATTAACAGAAT
The DNA here is from genome assembly GCA_902522415.1 of uncultured SAR116 cluster alpha proteobacterium. Taxonomy (GTDB): domain Bacteria; phylum Pseudomonadota; class Alphaproteobacteria; order Puniceispirillales. Next base: position 21,024 of record CABYVI010000011.1, read on the forward strand.
GCAATTTACCTTTTACATCTTTAAATGAAACACAAGAAATTTTTTCTTTTAAGTCTGATATTTTTATATCATCAATTTCATGTAAAATTTTTACATTGTATTTTTTTAATTCCTCATAAAGATCAAATGTTACTTCTGTCTGACCATAAACCATAACCTTTTTATTTATAGAGTTCTTAAAATCAATCCTAAATTGTTTATTTAATGATGAAAGCAAAGTGCCCTCATGAATATGGCCTTCTCTATCCATTCTTGAGCCAACACCATTTTTTCTAAGCATTTCAACTGTATTCCATTCTAGAACACCAGCTCTAATTCTTGAAAGAACATACTCTTTAGTCTTTTTTTCAAGTACCAAAACATCTATATTTGCACGTGCTAATATTAAAGCTAGAAGCGTTCCTGATGGTCCACCACCAATAATAACTACCTGTTGATGCATATGTTTTAATCTCCAGTTATAATACTTTATCTAAGGAATTAATTAATTTTGTAACTTCATCCTCAGAGGTGTAGTGCACAAATGACAATCTTACTACGCCTTCTTCTGGATCTATACCTAATGCTTTCAAAGGTCTAACCGCATAAAAGTCACCCGCACCAGCCATAATATTGTACCCATTTAAATCACTTGCAACATTACTTGGACTTTTATTTTTTGGAACAAAAGCTACTGTAGGTGCTCTTGAAACATTGTCGCCAGGACCGATAAGCCGACATTTATTATTATTTCTAAAATAATCTAAAATCGGTTTCAGTAATTTTATTTCTTGATCCCTAAAAAGTTTTGCAACATTCTTGGGTTTGTTTCCTCCAAAAAGCATTTCTCCCGAGCTAAAATGATGCTCAAATATTTCATCAAAGTAGTCTAAAATACCATTGCAAGCAGCAACCTGAGCATGGTCTGGTCCAGCCGGGACCATAAATTTATCAGAATAGTTAGAGTTAAAGAAATGTGATTGATTTGTTAATGCTTTCTTAGCATTTTCTCTAATAACCATTACTCCTTGATGCGGACCATAAGTTTTATATGCTGAAAAAAAATAAATATCTGCTCCTAACTCATTAACATCAGGCAATCCATGAGGGCAGTATGAAACACCATCTACAATTAACAAAGAACCATTTTTATGTGCGATATCAGATATAATTTTTATGTCATTAATTTCACCAACAATATTGGAGCAATGCGTGACGGCAATAAACTTAGTTTTTTCTGTAATCAAATTTTTTAAATCATTAATATCTAATGAACCTGTATTTGGATCAATTTTCCATACTATAACTTTAATTCCTTTATTAAGCATTCTATGCCAAGATCCCGCATTTGCTTCGTGTTCTTGATCAGAAACAATAATTTCATCACCACTTTCAAACTTTTCCAAAAAGCTTTGAGCTAAAACATAAGTATTTTGAGATGTTGACGGACCAAATAATACTTCTTCAGTATTAACATTTAAATACTCTGCCATTCTGGTCCTTGCACTATCCATTTCTTCACCTGCAAGTATTGAAGACTCATAAAAACCATAAGGTTGAACTTTTCTCTCTTTAAAATATCTGTCAAATCGTTCTATTACTTGCTTGCACATGAAAGACCCACCAGCATTTTCAAAAAAAGCTTTATTTGATAATTTATCAGATGAGAAAGCTGGAAATTGAGATCTCACAAACTCTATATCTAATTCTTTCAAATGCACCTCCGATGTAAATTTATAATTTAATAATAAATTAAATTTATAATATAATTGATAAAATTTATACTAGTATTCAGAATAATATTTTAGAGAGTAGTTCCATCATTTAATAAAACGATTATTAATTAAGCCGTATTATTTTAAAAAGTTTTATAAATAGATATTTCCCAAATATATACTATCTTTAAGATCTACTTTGATATTTTTTTCATGTGACTTGATTTTGATATTTATCGAATATTTTCCACTATTTGGAGGTAATTTATCAAATTTAAAATCACCGAAATCATCTGTTTTAATTTCAGACAAAATCTCATTGTCTAGTGATAATTTTACTGTTGCTCCAGTTACACAATCCTCAATTTTATTTTTTTTAATCGCAACTGAACCACCTATAAAGCATTTATTAATTCTGTGTAAATTCTTATAATAAACTCTAGGCTTTGTCTTGAACTCAGGATTTAAAACCTCTAACTCTTCATCTTTTACTATTTGCTGCATTTTTTTATCTTCAACTTTAAGAGCTCTCATAGCCCCCGTTGCACATACAGAAATTGCTCTTGGGACTTTCCAACCTTTATCTAAGAGATGCGCATCAAAAAACCAAATTTGAGGTATTTCTAATTCTTCGTTCCAAGAAATAGAACCGTGAGGACAACTATCGACTATTTGCTTTTGACCCTTAGATTTTTCTGGATCAATGATAATAATACCATCATCTCTTTTAACGACAGCACCATTTTTTGCAGCTTTAAGACATGGTGCATCATCACAGTGTTGGCACATAGTTGGAATATAGCCGATATCAATCATTGGTGTCTGGCCCCTTTCCTTTTTCTGCATATCAATCCAATTAGCACCTCTTTTAGGCATTTCGGCAGAATAACCTGGGAAATTATTTCCTACAAATTCATCTTTACAAGCCAAAGAACACATATGACAATTATTACAATTATCTACGTCTATAACTAAGTTCCATTTCTTCATATTTAATTCCCTAAATCTATTCAGCAGCTTTCAAAATTTTTTCTTTATAAGGCTTCTTTAATTCTTTTTTATCCCAAAGTTCAATTTGAACTAAAGCAGTACTATTTCCCATTGAGTGAGATTTTTTAATCTGTGTTTTCTTTGGAGTGAGCAAATTTAACATACCACCTCTATCAGGAGATTCTCCAGGCTTTCCAAGCGGATCATATTTTGCACATGACTCATAGCCATGTGCAGAACTTTCCATAATCCTATCAGTAACCTGAGCTGCACATATTACAGCACCTTGATCATTAAAAACCTTTACGAGGTCATTATTCTTAATTTTTCTTTTGAGTGCATCTATACTATTTATACGTATAACCCAGTAATCATAACCGTCTACATTAACTCTGTGATCTGAGATATCATTAATAAATGTGTCTTTCGCATCACCTTGAGTATGAAATGAATATCTAGGATGAGGTGTTAGCATCATTATTGGATATTTTGATTTATTATTTATCTTAAAAGCAGGGTTATATTTTACAATTGGTGGTCTCTCTGGATCATTAGCATCAAATCTTTTTAGACTTGAGGCTTCGAATTCAATTTTACCTGATTGCGTTTGTATGCCCTTTAGATACTCATCCTTATAATCTGATGGTAAAGGCATAGGTTCAGGAACGTCTTTCTTCCTATTTTCATAGTACCAGTTCCAAGAAAGCGGATCTCTATGCTCTTTCTTATTTGGAGGGATTACAGCGTAACCTTTTCTTACAAATTCCTCCCAAGATATAATCTTTGGCAAATCAGATGAATCAAAAATTCTTCTTGCCCAGTCAATCTCTGATATTCCTTCTGTGAAATATGCACTTAACCCGAGCCTCTCACAAATCATAGAAAAAATCTTATAATCTGATTTTGATTCACCAAGAGGTTCAATAGCTTTATGCTGAAAAACAGCAACTCTGTTATTAAGTTGTGTTTGACCATGATGAGCATATCCACCTAAGGCAGCCCATTCACTTATATCTTCTCTCTCAAAATTAGTACATGCAGGCAAAATCAGATCAGCATATTTAGTTTCACCTTCCATCCATATTGCTTGATTAACAACAAATTCTAAATTTTCAGATTGATACATCTTAATATGTCTATTGGAGTCTGGCATTGTTCCAAACATTGATCCACCATATTTGTAAAGCATTTTAACTGGAGAATAACCTGGCTTGGGGTAAGATACCTTGTTAAACTGAGCTTCTATTGATTTACCATCCCAAACGTAACCTTCAGCTTTTCCATTCATTATTGCCTCAGGGAGCCATAACCTTGGAATTGATTGCTCAACAGTATTAAGACTCTGCAGTTGTGGCATTCTTTGATATAATTCAACAGACATTGCGGTGTGATGTAAGTCTCCAGATATTCCACCCTCAGCATATCCAGGAAAATAAAAGTTGTTGTCTACAGGTGTTCCCCATTGAAGATTACCCATATTAACTCCAGGTTTTCCAATTCCCTGCATAGCAATCAAACATACAAGTGATCTAGCCCACTGGATACCAGTTTGATTTCTACATGCACCGCCATGACCATTACCCCAACCACCTGCTGCAAGGTAAACTTTTCTATTACCCCACTTTCTTGCAAGGGCTCTAATATCTTTTGCAGCTAAGCCTGTTTCTTCTGAGGCCCATTCAGGAGTTTTTTCTATTTTATCTTCTTTGCCTAAAATATAATCTTTCCATTTGTCAAATCCAACAGTCCTATTTTTAACAAACTCTTTGTCATAAAGATCCTCTTTAATCCATACATAAGCAATGGCCATTGCAAGTGCTGGCGAAGAGGTAGGTTTTGTTGGCAGCCATTTACCACCTAAAAACTGACAACTGTCATTGTAAAAGGGGTCAACATGAACAATATCTATATCAAGTTCTTTTAACCACTTTCTTCTTATTGTTCCCTCAAAAGACCCATATGCTCCACTAGTGCCTTCTGGATTACTTGCCCAGAAAACAACCATTTCAGCTTCTTTAAGAAGATCTTCAACCGTTCCATATGTTTCTGATTGACCAACTCTTAATGATCCTCCCCAATGATGCGCAGCCCCCCAATACCATCCTTCCCAACTATCAGGATTGTGATGAACTCTGGTCATTCCAACTGCATTTATAAATTTGAAATTGGCACTTAAGTAATAACCTACATTTCCCCAAGTATGGTGAGATCCGTGGCTGTTTACAATAGCCCCAGGCCCGTGGTCTTTTTTTACTCGTTTTATTTCATTTGTAACTATATTTAGGGCTTCATCCCATGAAATTCTCTCATAACCTGATATACCTCTATTTTTTTGATTTCTCTTACCATTAATGTTAAAGTCTACTCTTTTCATGGGGTAGAGCAACCGATCAGGTGAGTAAACCATTGACTTCCAGTTCATACCATGAGGAGCAAGTGTTGTTTTTCTTGGTGGTTTAAAAGTTTTTCCTCTCGCAGAAATTGTCCAAGTTTCTGGATCTTTATCATCAAACTCGATCGGAGTTATTCTAATTATTTTGTCGTTTTTAACATAAATAAAGACAGGGCCACCATTTGTCATGTTCGTATATCTTTTTACACCATCTCCAACATCAACACCAAACTTAAGGCCATTCGTCTGTGTCTTCATTAATGTTTGAGTAAACCAAAGCGTAAGCTCATCTGGTCCATCTAGAGTCAAATTA
>CABYVI010000012.1 GCA_902522415.1 uncultured SAR116 cluster alpha proteobacterium
TTTTTGTGGTTTTAAACCCATTAAATTTATGTAATTAGTGATTCTATTATTTTTAAAGAATTTACAGCTATATTTTATTTATAAGAATTATTTGAAAAAAGGAGGATTTATTATGGAAGGAAACTATTTATTTACATCGGAATCTGTTTCCGAGGGACACCCAGATAAAGTTTGTGACATTGTATCAGATACAGTATTAGACTTATGTTTATCAAAAGATCCTCAAGCTAGAGTTGCATGTGAAACAATGACAACGACAAATAGAACTGTTTTAGCAGGAGAATTGAGAGTCCCAGAAAGTTGTATGCAAAGTAATGGAAAAGAATTATCTACAGATTTTAAACATGAGATTGAAGGCGCAGTAAGACAAGCCGTTAAAAACATTGGTTACGAACAAGATGGATACCACTGGAATAATATGGTGGTTGAAAATCATTTGCATGGACAATCACCAGATATTGCTATGGGAGTTGATGCAGGAGATAATAAAGATGAAGGTGCTGGAGACCAAGGAATTATGTTTGGTTATGCATGTAAGGATACTGATGTTTTAATGCCTGCAGCAATTCACTATTCACATAAAATCCTTCAATCTTTAGCTGAAGCTAGGCATAGTGGTGAAGCAAGTATATTAGGCCCTGATAGCAAATCACAAATAACCTTAGAGCATGTCAATGGCAAACCGGTAAGGGCCACTTCTGTTGTGGTTTCTACGCAGCATATAGAGCAAGCATCTCAAGAAGAAATAAAGGAACTTGTTAGAAAACACGTAATTAATGTTCTCCCTGATGGATGGATGTGTGAAGAAGATAGATTTTTTGTTAATCCAACAGGTAATTTTGTTGTTGGTGGTCCAGATGGTGACTCTGGATTAACAGGAAGAAAGATTATTGTCGACACATATGGGGGGTCTTCACCTCATGGAGGTGGTGCATTCAGTGGAAAAGATCCTACAAAGGTTGATAGATCTGCTGCTTATATCTCAAGGTATATGGCTAAAAATGTTGTAGCTGCAAACTTGGCTGATAAATGCACTATCCAGTTATCATATGCGATTGGTGTTTCTGAACCACTTTCACTATATGTAAATACCAGTAATACTGGCAAAATATCAGACCAAGAATTATCAAACATTTTAAGAAAAGAAATTGACCTTACTCCTTCTGGTATCAGGTCAAAATTAGGTTTGAATAATTCCATTTATACTCCGTCTGCATCTTACGGTCATTTTGGAAGAATACCAGATGAGATTGTGAAAGGGTCGTTTTCATGGGAAAAAACAGATTTAGTTGATAAAATTTCATAATCGTTAGTTAAATTTGATAGTTAATTGAAAGTTTTTGGGAGAAAAAAAGGTAGGAAGATTAGTTCAAAAAAGATCAAATTAATAAATAATTTTCTTCCTAAAATATCCTTAGACGATAAAATCATTTTTAATCAAATTCTATCTTCTGAAAAGCAGAAATTTTTAGAAGTGGGATTTGGTCATGGAGAAAATTTAATAAAATTGTCACAGGATAGGCCAGATTGGGTTTTTCTTGGCGTTGAATATTTTATTAATGGTGTTGCCTCAATACTGGATAAAATTTATTCAGAAAAAATTAATAACATATATATATTACTTGGAGACGGAAGAGAGTTTTTGAAAAAACTACCCAAAAATTCTATTAGTGAGTCATGCATTCTTTTTCCTGATCCATGGCATAAATCAAGACATTCTGAAAGGAGAATAGTTCAACAAAATTTTATTAATAATCTATCAAAGGTAATGAGAAAAAATTCAAAACTTCATATATCGAGTGATGACCCCGTTGCACAAGCATGGATACTAAAATGTTTTATTTTTAATGAAAACTATGAATGGAACATAAAATCAGTTAATGAGTGTTTCTGTAAGCCATTAATATTTGAAGAGACAAAATATATGAGAAAATCTATTTTAGAAAATAGAAACTCGATGTGGTTTGAATTTAAAAATATAAAAGAAAGTTGATTTTATGTTGATAATGTATTAAAAACAAAAAAAAGTCCTGCTAGTGAGGTGAGCAAAAGCTCACCTTTTTTATTTGAAATACACAAGGGTTAGATAATGGGTATTGAAGAACAAGTATTGAGTATATTGGATAATCCAATTAAAGAAATGGGATATAATATTATATGCATTAAAAAGGACACGTTTGGTACCCAAAACATGCAAATAATGGCTGAAAGGATAGAAGATCAAAATCTTGATATTAGTGATTGTGTTAAAATAAGCAAATTTGCGTCAGTATTATTGGAGAATGATGAAAATGTAACTTTTGATTTTGGTTTGGAAGTGAGTTCCCCAGGAATTGATCGACCCTTAATCCAATTAGAAGATTACAGTAGATTTTCGGGTAGTAAGGTAAAAATATTACTTAATAAAGAGATAAATGATAACAAAAAGTTTTCAGCTCTATTATTAGGTGTAAAAACAGATAACATAATAGAAATTAAAATAGATGACGAAAAGTTATTTATACCTTTTGATAATATTAAAGAATGTAGACTGATACCTCAATTATAAATTATATTATGGAGTAAGATTTGGACGAAACTACTATACCTAGAAATGAGATTATTCAAGTAGCTGATATTGTATCACGTGAAAAATCAATTGATCGAGAAATAGTTTTTGGAGCAATGGAAGAAGCAATTCAAAAGGCTGGTCGTTCACGCTACGGAAATGATAGGGATATACGTGCACATATTGATAGAAAAAATGGAGCGATTAGTCTTCAACGCTGGACGTTGGTCGTAGAGGAAATTGAAGATGAGTCAACACAAATTTCCCTCAAGGAAGCAAATTTAAGAGATAGCAGTTTGGTGGTTGGTGATTTTATTAAAGAGAATTTACCACCTATTGATTTTGGAAGAATAGCAGCACAAACTGCCAAACAGGTTATAGTACACAAAGTTAGAGAAGCTGAAAGAGAAAAACAATATGAAGAATATAAAGATAGAGTTGGTGACATTGTACTAGGAACTGTAAAACGTGTTGATAACCAATCCGTAACAGTTGATCTTGGCAGAGGTGAAGCTGTTATCAGGAGGGAAGATTGTATTCCAAGAGAAACTCTAAGGCAAGGGGACAAAGTAAGGTCTATTATTTTTGATGTAAGAAGTGAAATTAGGGGACCTCAAATATTCCTATCTAGAACCAAACCAGAATTCATGTCTGCCTTGTTTACCCAAGAAGTGCCAGAAATATATGAAGGTATTATTGAAATAAAGTCGGTAGCCAGAGAACCAGGAAGCAGAGCTAAAATTAGTGTTTTTTCCAAAGATACAAGCATAGATCCAGTAGGTGCCTGTGTAGGAATGAGAGGTGCTCGTGTTCAAGCTGTGGTTAACGAATTACAAGGGGAGAAAATAGAAATTATACAATGGAACGATAATGATGCTGAATTTGTTGTTAGCGCTCTTGCTCCTTCAGAAATTACAAAAGTCGTAATGGATGAAGAAACTAAAAAAATGGAGGTTGTTGTCCCTGATGATCAGTTAAGCTTGGCTATTGGTAGAAGAGGGCAAAACGTCAGACTGGCCTCAATTTTATCTGGCTGGTATATAGATATATTAACTGAAGCTGAAGAATCAGAGAGAAGACAAGAAGAGTTCAAAATTAGATCAGATCATTTTATTAAAGCTTTAGATATAGATGATGTTATTGCACACTTATTGGTTGCTGAAGGATTTGATACCATAGATGATATTTCAGAAACCTCAATACAGGAACTTTCCAGTTTACAAGGTTTTGATACTGAAATTGCCGAAGAGCTTAAAGATAGAGCCATCAGTTTTGTTGAAAAAGAAAAAAAGAATATGATGAACGCAATAAAAAAACTTGGGTTGTCTGAAGATCTTGTAAATTTTGAACTTTTAAATTCACCCCAAATAATTAAACTTGGTGAAAATGGTGTAAAATGTAAAGAAGACCTTGCAAACCTTGACTCCGCTGAGCTTTTTGATTTTTTGGGTGAAGAAGGAATAAAGAATGAAGAAGAGGCTGGAAAAATTATTATGTCAGCAAGAGCTCATTGGTTTACTGAGGAAGTCGAAGATGAAGAAAGTGTAGAATAATTACAAATTTATTTTTAAATAAACTATGCTATTTATATATGCTAAGTGAGGAAAAAAATGGCTGAAGATAAAAATCCTAAAAGAAAAAAATTAAGCCTACAAGGAGATAATAAACTTTCTTTAGGTATTGGCCAAGATTTAATTAAAAGCTCAAGAGGTGTTCCGCTTACTGGAACTAGGTCGGTGCAAGTCGAAACTCGCAGAAAAAGAGTTTCGAGGAAAGAGAATGTTGACCAAGTTTTCAATATAGAAAAGGAAAATTATGATAAGTCTCAATCAAATATAAATAGTGGCCTTACCGAAAAGGAAAAACAAGCAAGACTTAATGCGCTCAAACATGGGTTGCAGGATTTAGATGATAAAAACAAACAAAATAAATTCTTATCAAAATCAGAGATTGATAAAAAAGAAATAGTTGAAAAAATTGATTCAAATGCTTCTACGATAAAAGAAGAGTCTGAAAGTTTTGAAAATCCCGCAAATCAACCCACTTCTAAGGAGATAAACAATTTCGAAAGGTCAAAGAAACAAAATGATATAAAATCTCTTAATGATGAGACTGAATCTAAAAAAGAGAGGCAGAAATTAAAGATAACGGTTAGAAGAGATGAGCCAAGAAGAAGAGCAGGGAAAATAACTATTACTGATGCGCTGTCGGGGCAAGAAAGTAGAATGAGGTCACTTTCCTCCATGCGTAGGCAAAGAGAGAAAGTGAGGATACAAACTGAAAGTTTACAACAAGTTAAGCAATATAGAGATGTTATAATACCAGATAGTATTACTGTAGGTGAACTTGCTATTAGAATGTCTGAAAAAACAGCAGATGTTGTAAAGCAATTAATGAATTTAGATATAATGGCCACAGCTACTCAAATAATTGACGGAGAAACAGCAGAACTTGTTGTTTCTGAATTAGGGCACAGACCAAAAAGAGTATCTGAATCAGATATTGAAATAGGTCTTTCTGGTGATAAAGATGATGATGAAAAACTTATAGCACGTCCTCCAGTTGTAACAATTATGGGTCATGTAGACCATGGAAAAACATCATTGCTAGATAAAATTAAAAAAAGTAATGTTGCTGCTTCTGAAGCTGGTGGTATAACCCAACACATAGGTGCTTATCAGATTGAAACATCAAAAAAATCTTTAATAACTTTTATTGATACACCTGGTCATGCTGCATTTACTGAAATGAGAGCTAGGGGTGCTAATATTACTGATATTGTTATTTTGGTTGTTGCCGCAGATGATGGAATTAAAGATCAAACTATAGAGGCTATTAATCACGCTAAAGCAGCTAAATCTCCCATTATTGTAGCTATAAATAAATGTGACAAGCCTGAAGCTGATCCAAATAAAGTTAAAACAGAGTTGCTTAGTTATGAAATTATACCAGAAGATATGGGTGGTGAAACCCAAGTAGTTTTAGTTTCAGCTGTTACAGGTAATGGAATAAGCGAGCTTATTGAAGCAATCATGCTTCAATCTGAGATTCTAGAATTAAAATCTAACCCAAATAGAAATGCTGAGGGAGTTGTAATTGAAGCAAAAGTTGAAAAAGGTAGAGGTTCAGTTGCAACATTGTTAATTACAAGAGGGACACTCAAATTGGGTGATATTTTGGTTGTTGGTTCTGAGACTGGCAGAGTAAGGGCACTTCTAGATTATAAGGGTAATAAAATAAAAAATGCCTTACCCTCATTTCCTGTAGAAGTATTGGGTCTGACAGGCACACCTTTTTCTGGTGATCAGGCGGTTGTGGTTGAAACTGACGCTAGAGCAAGAGAAATTGCTGAGTATAGAAAAAGTAAAATGAAAAATTCTAATGATTTAGCTAAATTAGCATCCAGGGGTTCTGTTGAACAAATGATGACAGCAATCCAAAATACAGATAAAAGAGAACTTCCAGTTGTTATTAAAGCAGATGTTCATGGAAGTCTTGAAGCAATAAAGGTTGCTCTTACAAAAATAGGAAATGAAAACGCAGCCATCCATTTTTTATCAGGTGGAGTGGGTGCTATTTCTGAAAGTGATGTATCTCTGGCAATTGCTTCAAATGCAATTCTTTTAGGGTTTAATGTTAGAGCAATTCCTCAAGCTAGAGATCTTGCTAGAAAGGAAAACGTTGAACTTAGATATCACTCAATAATTTATGAATTAATTGATGAACTGACGTTGTTACTAACTGGAATACTTGACCCTCAGAAAAAAGAGGAGTTCATTGGTTATGCTGAAGTCAGAGAAGTATTTAATATCACAAAAGTAGGTAAAATTGCTGGTTGTATGGTCACAGAAGGAGTTATTAAAAGAGGTTGTAATGTAAGGCTATTAAGAGATAACGTTGTAATGCATGAAGGCCCTCTTAAAACACTTAAAAGGTTTAAGGACGAAGTTTCAGATGTTCGTGAGGGTAATGAATGTGGCATCGCTTTAGAGAAGAGTAACGATATTGCCTTGGGGGATGTTTTCGAATGTTTTGAAGTAAAAGAGATTGCAGCAAAGTTATAAGTTATTTTTTAATCGCTATGAAATTTAATGACAATTTACCATTTTCGAAAACTCAGCGACAGCTTAGAGTAGGAGAGCTTTTAAGAAAAGAAATAGCAGATATATTAATAAAGAACGATTTTCATAATAGTTTTTTAAATAAAATATCTGTTACAGTTTCTCAGGTTATTGTAACACCTGATATGCAATGGGCCAGAACGTTTGTTATGTCTTTAGGTGGAGAAAATATTCAAGAAACTATGAATGGACTAAATAAAAATGTTTATAAGATTCAAAAAATCGTAGCTTCAAAAATTAAATTAAGAAGAATGCCAAAGATTATTTTTTTAGAAGATAAAACCTTTGATTACGCTAATAAATTAACAAATAAAATAAAAAATCTTAACTAATTAATAATGAATTTGAAGACGAACAATTTCAAATCAAAAATAAACGGTTGGATTAATTTGAACAAACCAGAAGGAGTTTCTTCTTTTAAATGTGTATCTATCATAAGGAAATTAATTAATGCTAAAAAAGTTGGTCATGCTGGAACTCTTGACCCACTGGCATGTGGTGTATTGCCAATTGCAATAGGTGAAGCAACAAAGTCATTAAGGTTTTCGGTTGATAATGAAAAAACCTATGAATTTGTAATTACTTGGGGGAGCGAAACATCTACAGATGACAAAGAAGGAGAGATTCTAAAAATATCAAATAACAGGCCCTCAAAAAAATCTATACTAAAGAAAATTGAATTGTTTAAAGGTGAAATATTTCAAAGACCACCTAACTATTCTGCAATTAAAATAAATGGTGTAAGATCATATAAACTTGCTAGATCAGTAACTTTACCTAAATTAAATAAAAGAAGAATAACTATATATGACTTTAAATTATTAAAAATAATAAATAAAGATGAAGCAAAATTTTTTATTAAATGTCAAAAAGGTACATATGTTAGGTCATTAGCAAGAGATTTAGGGCAGGTGCTTGAAGTTTTTGGGCATATTTCATATTTAAAAAGGAAATCTGTTGGTAATTTTTTCATAAAACAATCGATTTCACTTGATAAAATTGAAAAATTATCGCACTATTCCGCGAAGAAAGATATAATATTACCAATTTTATATCCAATTAATGAAAACGATATCATTGAAGTTTCAAAAGAAATTTCAGAAAATCTGCTAAAAGGGAAGAAAATAATAATTGAAAAACTGATTGACAAGGCTGTTTTTGAAAAAAATAAGGATAATAAATTGTTTTTAACAAAGTTTAAAAAAAAACCAATTGCTATTTGTGTAAAAAATAATGGTATTTTGTTACCAAAAAGAGTTTTTAATGTATGAAGTGGAGATGTTTTAATGTCTATAACAAAAGATAAAAAGAATGAGCTTATTGAAAGCTTTGGCAATGATAAAAAAGATAGTGGATCCCCAAAGGTGCAAGCTGCTATTTTGTCTGAAAGAATAAAAAATCTAACTGAACACCTCAAAACACATAGTAAAGATTTTTCAACAAGAAGAGGTTTGCTTACTATGGTTGGTAAAAGAAGAAGAATGTTAGACTATATTAAAAGTAAAAATGAAGAAGAGTATTCGAATATTATCGAAACTTTAGGCTTGCGTCGCTAGGGCAGAGTTTTATTCCAATTTTTTTCAATAATTTATATATTAATTCACTGATGAAGGGAAACTATTATGTTCCAAATCTTTAGAAAGGAACTTGACTGGGAAGGCAAAAAATTAATTTTAGAAACTGGAAAAGTTGCAAGACAAGCAGATGGTGCTGTCATGGCTTCCATTGGAGAAACTACAGTATTATGCACTGCTGTGTTTGCAAAAAGTGCTAAACCTGGTCAAGATTTTTTTCCATTGACAGTAAATTATCAGGAAAAAGCTTTTGCAGCAGGAAAGATACCTGGAGGTTTCTTTAAAAGAGAGGGTCGGCCTACTGAAAAAGAAACATTGGTAAGTCGACTAATAGATAGGCCTATCAGGCCATTGTTTGTAAAGAATTTTTTAAATGAAGTTCAAGTTATTTGTACTGTTCTTTCTCATGATATGGAAAATGACCCTGATATAGTTGCAATAATAGGGGCTTCAGCAGCTTTAACGATTTCTGGTGCCCCATTTATGGGACCTATTGGAGCTGCTAGAGTTGGTATGATTGATGATAAATTTGTTGTTAACCCAACAATAGATGAAATGAAATTGTCGAAACTCGATTTAGTTGTTGCTGGAACTAATGAAGGAGTGTTGATGGTTGAATCTGAAGCTAAAGAGCTCTCTGAAGAAAAAATGTTGGAAGCTGTAAATTTGGGTCATGAGAAAATAAAGCCTGTAATTAACGCCATTATTGATTTAGCTGAAACCTGCGCTAAAGAACCAATAGATGTTCCAGAAGAAGATAGCTCAATAAAAAGTATTGATCAATTATTAAAGCCAATTACAAAAAAAATAGGTACTGCATATAAAGAAAAAGACAAATCTAAAAGGCATACAAATTTAAATAAGATAAAAGAAGAGAGTATAGCCTTATGTGGAGAAGAATTTGAAGAAAATAAAATTTTGGCAGCTTTTAAAAAGATTGAATCTGAAATAGTTAGAGGATCAATATTAAAAACTGGAAAAAGGATAGATGGTAGGGATACTAAAACTGTTCGACCAATTGTTTCTGAAGTTGGGATTTTGCCTAGAACCCATGGATCTGCACTTTTCACTAGAGGAGAAACTCAAGCTTTAGTTGTTGCAACATTAGGTACTGGCAGTGATGAACAAATTATTGACTCTTTAGAAGGTGAAAGTAAGTCTAGATTTATGCTTCACTATAACTTTCCACCTTACTCCGTTGGTGAAGCGGGTCGCACAGGAAGTCCAGGGAGAAGAGAAATAGGTCACGGAAAACTGGCCTGGAGAGCTATTAATCCTATTTTACCCGATCACCAAGATTTCCCTTATACCATAAGACTAGTCTCCGAAATTACTGAGTCCAATGGTTCATCATCAATGGCTACTGTTTGTGGCTCTTCTCTTGCAATGATGGATGCAGGCGTATCACTTCCAAAACCTGTTGCAGGTATTGCAATGGGACTGATTAAAGAAGGAAAAGAGTTCTCTGTTTTATCAGACATACTTGGTGATGAGGACCACCTTGGTGATATGGACTTTAAGGTTGCTGGAACAGATACTGGAATAACTAGTCTTCAAATGGACATTAAAATTACTTCTATTACTAAAGAAATAATGGAGATAGCTCTTGAACAAGCTAAAGATGGAAGGCTTCATATACTGAAAGAAATGTCAAAAGCCATTAGTACATCTAGAACAAATTTAGCAGAAACTGCTCCTAAAATTTTTACTATGTCTGTAGCTGTTGAAAAAATCAGAGATATAATTGGTTCTGGTGGTAAAGTTATTAGAGAAATCTGTGAAGTTTCAGGGGCCAAGGTTGATATTGATGATGATGGTTCAGTAACTCTATCTGCAACTGATGGGAATTCCATAGAAAAAGCAAAGAAAATGATACATGACATAGTGGCAGAACCAGAGCTAGGTGTAATTTATAAAGGTAAAGTTGTTAAGACTGTGGACTTTGGAGCTTTTGTTAATTTTTTAGGTGCTAGGGATGGTCTTGTTCATATATCTGAACTTCAAAATGAGAGAACTGAAAAAACTACTGATATCTGCAAAGAGGGAGATGAGGTGCAAGTTAAAGTTATAGGTTTTGATGATAGAGGAAAAGTTAAACTATCCATGAAAAGAGTTGATCAAAAAACTGGTAAAGACTTAGAAAAAGACTAGTTTTTATTCTTTAGGTATTGCTGTTATATTATAACCGCCATCTACAAAATGGTTTTCTCCAGTAACTCCTGAAGATAGATCTGAAATTAAATATATTGCAGATTTACTTACTTCTATTAAGTTTGGGTTTCTCTCTAAAGGAGAATTTTTTTCAGAATGTCTAAATATATGCCTTGCACCACTAATAGCTGACCCTGCTAAAGTTCTCATCGGTCCGGATGATAGACTGTTCACACGTATATTTTTTTTTCCTAAATCTACTGACAAATACCTAACAGACGCCTCTAATGCAGATTTAGCAACACCCATAATGTTATAGTTTGGTGTCGTTCTATTACCGCCTATATAGCTTAAAGTTAAAATAGATCCACCATTGGAAGACATTAAATTTTGTGCTTCTTTAGTTATTTCAGTGAGTGAAAAAGTAGAAATAAGTAAGGTTTTTCTAAAATTGCTTTTGGAAGTATTATAAAAATTACCTTTTAATTCATTTTTATCTGAAAACGCTAAGGCATGAATTATAAAATCAATTTTATTCCACCTTGTTTTCAGGGATTGAAATAAATTTTTAATATCAGTTATTTTCTCAACATCACATTCTAAAATATTATAACAATTAATAGTTTTTCCTAGTTTTGAAATTCTCTCTTTAAATACATGATTTTGATATGTCAGGCAAAGCTCGGCACCTTGATTATGGGCTTCATTCGCTATTCCCCAGGCAATTGATCTTTCATTTGCAATGCCCATTACAAGTCCTTTTTTGCCTTTAAGAAGTTTCATGTCTAATTCAAATATTTACCTAATGCCAAACATGCATTTGTTCCACCAAATCCAAATGAGTTTGACAAACAAGCGTCGTGAGAGAAATTATTTATTAAAGATGTTGGTATCTGAATCTTACTTATATTTTCATCAGGGCGAGATAAATTTGAATTGCCAGAAATAAAATCTTTATTCATCATAATTAGAGTATAAATAGCCTCTTGAACACCTGTGGCACCCTGGGAGTGGCCAGTTAAGGACTTTGTAGATGTTAGAATTGGTAATTCGTCATTTTTCCCAAATAAGTTATTAATAGCTTTTAATTCTGCTGTATCACCAACAGGAGTGCTAGTCCCGTGGCCATTAATGTAACAAATTTTTCGCTTGATGCCCTTTCCATCAAATCCTTGCATTGCTAGCTTCATGCATCTCTCAGCACCCTCTCCTGACGGAGCAACCATATCAAAACCATCAGAGTTAGCGCCATAGCCTAATAGTTCACCATATATTTTTGCGCCCCTAGCTTTTGCATGTTCAAGCTCTTCTAATACGACAATACCACCACCACCTGATATCACAAAGCCATCTCTATCTTTATCATAGGGTCGTGAAGCTATTTCTGGTGTGTCGTTATATTTACTTGATAATGCTGCCATCGCATCAAACAATACTGAAAGTGACCAGTGTATCTCTTCGCCACCACCAGCAAATATAATGTCTTGTGTTCCATTACGTATGGCATCTGACCCAACAGTAATACAATGCGCTGAAGTTGAACAAGCAGACGTAATTGAAAAGTTTAGTCCTTTTATTTCAAAAGAGTTTGCTAAATTAGCAGATACAGTTGATGACATACACTTAGGTACCATGTATGGCCCAACACGCTTGGGGCTTTTTTCTCTTGCTGTGTCAAACGACTTCATCATACTAGAAGTGGATGGACCACCACTTCCAACAATTAAGCCTGATTTTATATTAGAAACATCTTTATTTTCGAGGCCACTATCCTCAATTGCCTGTTTCATTGATAAATATGCGTAAGCAGCCCCATCTCCCATAAACCTAAGAAGCCTCCTGTCTATATTGTCTTCAAGGTTAATGTCAATATTACCTTTGACATGACTTCTAAAACCCATTTCTTTATAATCTTCAGCAAATATAATTCCAGATGAACCGTTATAAAGAGATTGTTCAACCTTTTCAATATTATTACCTATTGAACTTATGATACCCATTCCAGTAATTACAACGCGTCTCATTGCTTAATCTTTCTTAAAAAGGCCCACTTTAATATCATCCGCTTCATAGACTAAATCATCATCACAAATTACTTTTCCATTTGCAATTCCTAATATAAGTTTTCTCATTATTATTCTTTTGATATCTAATTTATATATTAGTTTTTTGTTAGATGGGAGTATTTGCCCTGTGAACTTCACACTTCCAACCGCCAACGCTCTCCCTGAACCTTTCCCACCAAGCCAACCTAGATGAAATCCTAAAAGCTGCCATAATGCATCGAGACCTAAACAACCAGGCATTACAGGGTCACTCTTAAAGTGGCAATTAAAAAACCATAAGTCTTTATTTATATTTAATTCAGCTATTACCTCACCTTTGTTGAAATCACCACTATCCGAGCTAATTTTTGAAATGCTATCAAACATTAGCATTGGTGGTGAGGGTAAAGGTGGTCCCCCATCAGAAAATAGTTTTCCATCTCCACAATCGATTAAATCATCATATGAGAATGATGTCTTTTTACTAATTTCCAACTTTATCTCCCTTAAAAGACTATTTGATTGAAACTAACCTAAAAATCTTTAATAATAAATTTATTTTTAATTATTATAGTAATGGAAATTTAAGTTGAGAAATTTTATTAAGAAAAAAATTGAAAATTCTGGCCTACGATTAACTAGCCAAAGAGTAAAAATTGCTGAAATTCTTTTTGAAGGCCCTCCTATGCATTTTACAGCAGAGCATATTAAATTGGAAGTTGAAAAGAAGAAGCTTAATATATCCCTCGCTACTATATATAATGCATTAAGAGATTTTAATGAAAAAAATTTAATTCATCAAATAAAGCTGGAATCAACTAAAAATTGGTATGACACTTGTCTCGAGGATCATCATCATTTTTATAATTCAAAAACACAGCAATTAATTGACATTAAAAAGAATGACATAAGCCTAAAAAAATACCCTTCACCGCCCAATGGCTTCAAAATAAAAAAATACGATGTTCTCATAGAAATAGAATAGTATCTGGCTAACATTTGTTGTGTTGACTTGCTCTCATATTAAATTATATTAGAATCATTCTAATTTTTGACTGACATGGAGAATGTAATGGATGGAATAGCTAAATGTCCTGTAATGCATGGAGCTGTAACAAGCAATAATTCTGAAAGAACAACAAATAAAGAGTGGTGGCCCAATCAATTAAAAGTAAATATTCTTCATCAACATGACAAACGCTCCAATCCATTCGAGATAGATTATAATTACAGGGAAGAATTTTTAAAATTAGATTATTTTGCATTAAAAAAAGATCTTATAGATTTAATGACTGATTCACAAAAGTGGTGGCCTGCTGATTTTGGTCATTATGGACCTTTTTTTATTAGATTAACTTGGCATGCTGCAGGTACTTACAGGACTGGCGATGGTAGAGGTGGTGCAGGAACTGGCGCTCAAAGGTTTGCGCCTCTTAATAGTTGGCCTGATAATGGAAATTTAGATAAAGCAAGACGTTTACTTTGGCCAATAAAAAAGAAATATGGTAGAAATATAAGTTGGGCAGATCTTTTGGTTCTGGCCGGAAATGTCGCTATAGAATCCATGGGTGGAAAAACTTTCGGTTTTAGCGGTGGAAGACCAGATATATGGTCCCCTGAAGAAGATATCTATTGGGGAGTTGAAAAGGGGTGGCTCGACAATAATCGATATTCAGGAAAAAGAGATCTTGATATTCCCTTGGCTGCTGTTCAAATGGGGCTAATATATGTAAATCCAGAAGGACCAGATGGAAATCCTGATCCTTTGGCTAGCGCTCACGATATAAGAGAAACCTTTTCTAGAATGGCAATGAATGATGAGGAAACTGTAGCGCTTGTTGCAGGAGGTCATACCTTTGGAAAAGCACACGGAGCAGGAAACCCCGATCTAGTTGGTTTAGAACCTGAGGGTGCGCCTATTGAACAGATGGGTCTAGGATGGAAAAATGATCATGGTTCTGGCGTCGGAAGAGATGCAACAACTAGTGGCATTGAAGGGGCTTGGACATCAAACCCAACACAATGGGATAATGGTTATTTTGATCTTTTATTGAATTATGATTGGAAACTTACAAAGAGTCCTGCAGGTGCACATATTTGGCATGCGATAGATCAAAAGGAGAAGCATATGGCGCCTGATGCTGAAGATGCATCAGTAAAAGTTCCTACTATGATGACAACAGCTGATATGGCAATGAAACTTGATCCAAAATATAAATTAATTTCTGAAGATTATTATAAGAATCCTGATAAACTCTCTGAAAATTTTGCTAAGGCTTGGTTCAAGCTTTTACATAGAGATATGGGGCCAAAAACAAGATATTTAGGTCCTGAAGCTCCCAATGAAGATTTAATTTGGCAAGACCCTGTTCCAAAAGGTAATTCAAAATTTGATATTCAAAAATCAAAAAATTTAATTATTGATTCAGGTTTATCTATTTCAGATATGGTTGAAACTGCTTGGGCAAGTGCTTCAACTTTTAGATCTTCTGATATGCGAGGGGGAGCTAATGGCGCCAGAATTAGGCTAGATCCTCAAATTAATTGGGAAGTTAATAAGCCTACAAAACTAAAAAAAATATTAGAGAAATATGAGTCTATCTCATTAGAGACGGGAGCATCCATAGCTGATTTAATTGTTCTTGGTGGTTCTGTTGGAATAGAGAAAGCCTCTGGGCAAAAAGTCACTTTTTTAGCTGGAAGGGGTGATGCAACAAAACATAATACTGATGCGGAATCTTTTGCAGTACTTGAGCCTTGTGCTGACGGATTTAGAAACTTTCAAAAAGATGATTATGAAGTAAGTCCAGAGGAAATGCTTTTAGATAAGGCTCAGCTATTAGGTCTTACTGCAGCTGAATTAACAGTTTTGGTTGCAGGACTTAGATCTCTTGGTATAAGTCACGAAGGGCATGGAATTTTAACAAAAAATACCCAAATATTATCAAATGATTTCTTAACTAATATTTTAGATATGAAATATGAATGGAGACATGTTTCAGAAAACTTATATGATGGAATTGATAGAGATAGCGGTGAAAAAGTTTTTACCGCTACTAGAGTTGATTTAATTTTTGGTTCAAATTCACAATTAAGAGCAATTTCAGAAGTATATGCTTCAGAAGATGCTAATAATTTGTTCGTGAATGATTTTATTGCGGCTTGGAAAAAAGTTATGGATGCAGATAGGTTTGATGTTTAATTAGAATTAATATTTAATTCGGTATCTCATTTTCAATTAAACCAAAAAAACCTGTTCTAGGAGACCAACCTTTTATATCAAAATGTGAAAGTCTGCACCATTTTTCGTCACACCTTTCTATATTAAGCAAAGCTCCGGTTTCTGCAATTGCTATAACTTTTGCTTCTAAATTTGGTTTATCTCTTATTTCTAAATCTGAAGAAGTAACTTGTACTATCCTTTTTCTAGATAATTGAGATTTGTGAATCCACCCTATTACTCCATCGGAGTCTATCACCTTTCTCCAATTCTCAAATTCAGAAACAATTTTGAGTGGTAACCCCTTTATGTTGTAAATCCAGTCAATTGGATGATTTTGACTTGGTCCTTTTCGCATAAAAACTTTATCAAACTTTAAAGAAACAAATCTTGGTAATAATTCGCCAGAGCCCCTTACAGATAGTTTTGTTGTCGTTTCGCTAAATGATATTAAAGAAAAAGAAATAGAAAAAACTAATATAAAAAAACACAAAAATATATTATTATTCTTTATAAGCATAAATATTATATATCAAATTTACTAAGTTAATACTATATAGATTTTTGTTTAATAGAAAGTTTTTAAAAAATTGAAAAGGGCTATAATATTAATAAAATACCTCAAAAACCAAAGGTTATTATTACACGAAAATTACCTGATGACATTGAAACAAGAATGAGAGAGTTGTTTGATACAACTTTGAATGAAAGTGATGAACCATTTTCAAAAGAGCAATTACAGGATGCGGTTCAAAAGGCAGATGTTCTTGTTCCTACTGTTACAGATAAAATAGATGAAAGCTTGCTAAATAGTTGCAGTGATAAACTTAAACTCATTGCTTCATTTGGAACGGGTGTCGACCATATTGATTTAAAAGCTGCAAAAAAAAATAAAATCTTAATAACAAATACTCCAGGCGTATTAACAGAAGATACGGCTGATGTCGTGATGTCATTAATTTTAGCTGTTCCAAGAAGAATTGTTGAAGGTGATAAAAGAACAAGAATGGGTAATTGGGCAGGGTGGTCACCAACAGGTATGCTTGGTCACAGAATAAATGGTAAAAGGCTTGGAATAGTTGGAATGGGTAGAATTGGTCAGGCAGTTGCTAGAAGAGCTAAGGGTTTTGGTATGTCTATCCATTATTTTAATAGGAATAAACTTCATCCTGAAATAGAAGATGCTTTAGAGGCAACATGGTGGGAAAGCTTAGATCAGATGATAAGTCGTATGGATATAATTTCTATAAACTGTCCTCATACTGAGCAAACGCACCATATGATTGGCAAAAATCAGCTTAATCTTTTGCAAAAGCATGCATACTTAGTTAATGCATCTAGAGGTGAAATAGTTGATGAGAAAAGTTTAACAGATCATCTTTTAGCAGGAAGCTTTGCAGGAGCTGGTCTTGATGTTTATGAAGATGAGCTAAACATTAACAGTAAATTAAAAAATCTTAACAACGTTGTATTATTACCTCATATTGGCTCAGCAACAATTGAAGGTAGAGTTGCTATGGGAGAAAAAGTAATAATAAATATTAAAACTGTAGCTGACGGTCACACTCCACCAGATTTAGTATTAGAAACAATGATTTAAGAACTTAAGAACAGACTTTACATTTTTCCATTTTCTTAGTTTTAATTTCAAAAAAGGTTAGACCGTCCCAAAGTATTAGATTTCTTGATACATCCTGGTTTGTTAAATATCTTATCACATTAAGAGATTGAATACTTGCTATTAGTCCAGTTACAGGACCTAAGATGCCAACTTCTGAACATCTTGAGATAATTCCACCCTCTGGTGCGTCAGGAAAGACACATATATAGCATGGATAAGGATTTGTGATTTTGTTATTAATATGGTTTTTTGTTTTTGCTTGAAAAAAAGCTGTTTGACCTTCCTGTCTAACAGCTGACCCAAAGCTCATAGGAATTTTATATTTACAACATCCTTTAGCTATTTCTAATCTGGTCTCATAATTGTCGGTACAATCTATAATTAAATCCTGATTTTGAAAAATTTTATCTAGATTTTCTGCTTTCAGTCTTTCATTAATTGCATTTACAATAACTTCTGGGTTTAGATCTTGTATAGCAAATTTTAAATTTTCTGACTTTAAACCACCAATACTGTTTGTTTTAAATGCTATCTGTCTGTTAAGGTTTGAAACATCAATAATATCATCATCAACTACTGTAATTTCACCAACTCCTGCTCCACCTAAGTATAAGGCAACAGGACAACCAAGACCTCCTGCACCAATGATAGTCACCTTAGAATTAAGAAGTAACTCTTGCCCCTCTTCATTTATTTCAGGGATAATTATTTGCCTTGAGTATCTGTATAATTGACTATCACTTATCAATTGATTATCTAATTCCGGTTGAACCGAATCCTTTCTCACCTCTTAGAGTATCATCTAAATCTGAGGACGCTTCTAGCTTAACTCGTTCGATTTTATTAAAAACTATTTGAGCAATTCTCATTCCTCTTTTTAAATTAAAGCTTACTTTAGATAAATTAATTATCAAGACACATATTTCTCCTCTGTAGTCACTATCGATAGTTCCAAAATTAGCATTTATTCCATTTTTTATAAAAAGTCCTGATCTGGGCCTTATTTGACCTTCATATCCTATTGGTATTGACATGCAAATTCCAGTTGGGATTGATGCTCTTTCAAGAGGCTCTAAAAGTATATCCGAAACATTTGCAGAATAAAGATCTAACCCCGAAGATCCAGAAGTTTGATAATTTATATCAGGAAGTCTTTTCCCATGTTCTAAGGTTTTATATTTAATTTTTAACATAAATCTCTTTAAAATATTCATTAACCTTTAATACTAATTTTTTTGCAACTTCTTTTTTACTCATTCTTGGCCATTTTTCTGAAACTTTATCTGATACAAGAATAACATCATTATAATCGCCACCAAATGTTTCTAAATTATGACCAACTTTATTTCCAAGCAACCAGTCACATCCTTTGTTTTTTAACTTAATTTTAGTATTCTTCTCAACATTTTCAGTTTCTGCTGAAAAACCTACTACAAGAGTTGGCCTTTTTTTGTGTGAAGCCACAGTTTTTAAAATATCTTCATTTTGAAGAAGTTTAATATTCATTGTTTCAGTAATTTTTTTCATCTTCCCTTGAAAGTAATTTTCTACTTTCCAGTCTGAAACTGCTGCAACAAAAATTGCTATATCAACTGGAAGACATGTCACACAAGCATCTAGCATTTCTTTTGCAGTATTAACTTTACGAAGATTTACATTGACTGGAGCATCAATTTTCACAGGCCCAGAAATTAAATTAACATTTGCTCCATAATTAGCAAATTCTTCAGCTATTGAATAACCTTGCTTACCTGAAGACCAGTTAGACAAATATCTAACTTCATCAATTGGTTCAACTGTTGGGCCTGCAGTAATAAGAATATTAAGATTTTTTAACAGTTCGTTCAGACTGTTGACTAATGTTTTTTTAATAACATTTACAATAGTGTTAACTTCCGACAATCTACCAACTCCGAATTCTCCACATGCAGAGATACCTTCTTCAGGACCAATAAATTTAAACATTCTCTTTTTGAGAATATTAATATTATTCTGTGTTGCTTCATTAGACCACATAGCGGGGTTCATTGCTGGACAAATATAAACTGGCACTTTTGATGCTAATACTATGGTTGAAGCAAGCTCATCACAAATACCTAATGCAATTTTTGATATAAAATTAGCTGATGCTGGAGAAATCAATATAGCATCTGCGCTTCTTGATAATTTTATGTGTCCCATTTCAGCTTCATCTGTTAGATTAAAAATTTCAGAATAACACTTTTCCTCTGCTACAGAGGATAAAGTTAATGGGGTAATAAATTTGCTCCCCCCTGATGTAATTACAGGTATTACTCTATATTTTAAGTCTTTTAACCTACGAATTATTTCAGGTGCTTTATAGGCAGATATTCCACCACATACTATAAAAACAATTGTTTTTTTCAGATTTGATTGTTCAGAATTTGTAAAACCTGGGAGTTCAGAGTTTATACCCTTTAGTTTTAGTTCGGTATTTATAATCGGTAAAGCGTAACTTGGGAATCGACCCCTTTTTTTATAGTTGCTTATTGCACTTTTGTTTACCTTAAGTAGCTTCTGAAGTTTTTCATGTCCGCCAATTAAATTAATTATTTTTTCAACATCCATAGATAGACCTAAATGTTCACAAAATGTGAACTATATTAAAAGAATTATAATCAGTACAGTTATAAAAGCAAATAAAAAAACTTTAAAAGATTTTGATAAAGTAGTGACACTGTCTTCATTTTTATGATCTAAAATTAAATCTATTTTGTATATTAACTCAGGTAATTTTTTACTTGTCATTTTAAGGTCCGTATAAACTTCTTCAATAAACTTCTTTTTTAAGTCATTTGACGATAGCCAATCATTAACTAATGGTTTTGACATTACCCACATATCTGTTTCTGGATTTAATTGTCTACCAATTCCTTCTGCCATTACCATCGTTTTTTGTAAGAGTAAAAATTGAGGCTGTATTTTAAGTCTCCATTTGCTAGCCAGACTAAATAATTCTCCCAACAGGGTTCCTAAGGATATTTGACCAAGCTTTTTATTTAATATTGGAGTAGAAAGTGATCTAATCTCTTGAGCAAAAGACTCAATTGAAGAACCAGTTGGTAATATCCCTTTATCAGAATGTAGTTTTGCAACTTTAAGAAAATTATGTTCAAGGATAGATTTTAATAATCTTGCAAGGAAAATCCTATCTGAAACTTGGAGTCTCCCCATTATCCCAAAATCAACAGGGGCAATTTTTCCATCAGGTAAAATAAAAACATTTCCAGGATGCATATCTGCATGAAAAAAACCATCACGAAAAACTTGCAAAAAGAACGCCTCTGCAGAATTTTTAGTGATGGTTTCAATATTTTGATTGCTAGATCTTAAACTGTCTAAATCATTTATTTTAGTACCGTCAACCCATGAGCTAACAAGAATTCTTTTCGTAGTATAAGTCCAATAAATTTTTGGGACCAAAAACCTTTCATCATCACTAAAATTTTCCTCTAATTCGTTAGCAGCTGCAGCTTCTAACCTTAAATCCATTTCATTTCTGGTCAATTCTTCAAATATTTCCACTGCTTCAGGAAGCTTTAAAAACAAAATTTCTTTGTCTAAAGAACTTAAAAAGTTTGCGCACCATTTAAAAAATCTTAAATCACTTAATATAGCTTTTTCAATACCCGGCCGTAGAATCTTGATTGCAACTGTTTCATTTTCAAATGTCATACCTTTATGAACTTGAGAGATTGAGGCAGCAGCAATTGGCTTTTCATCAAATGATTTAAAAACTTCACTTATTTCTTTCCCAGTTTCGCTTCTTATAGATTTTTTAACTTTTTCGAAAGAAAAAGGTTCCATTTTATCATGCAGTTGAGCCAACTCATTTGCTAAATCAACACCAATAATATCTGGTCTTGTTGCAAGTGCCTGCCCTAATTTTACGAAAGCAGGTCCTAACCCTTCTAAAACTCTAACTAAAGTAAACCCAATAGCTTCATTAGAAATATCTTTTCCTATAAAGAAATTAAATATGTTTAAAAATAATAAAAACCTGGGGGGGACCAAATTACTTTTAGAAACTTTATAAAGTATTCCCTTTCTGCTAAGAATATAGACAATTTTTAAAGCTCTTAAAAAATGAAAAAAATTGCTCATATATTATATTTTCCATCCAGAATGTATTGCAGCTATACCACCTGATAAATTTCTAAATTTTACAAAGTTAAATCTAGATCCACGTATTAAAGAAGCTAGTTCATCTTGATTTGGGAATCTTTTTATTGATTCAACCAAATACTCATAATTAGTTTTCTGACCAGAAATTTTTTCGCCAAGTTTAGGTATTACATTTGCAGACCAAAGTTGGTATAAGCTATCTAACAAAGGTGTTGTAACTTTTGAGAATTCAAGACACATGAACCTACCCCCAGGTTTAAGGACTCTAAATATTTCATTTAAAGCAAGAGACTTATCAGCGACATTTCTTAATCCAAATGAAATAGAAACCATGTCAAAATTATTATCATTGAAAGGAAGCTTTTCACCATTACTTGCCAACCAAAATATTTTTTCATCAAAATTTTTAGATATCTGTTTGTTTTTTCCTACAGAAAGCATTTTGAAGTTAAGATCAGCAATAGTTACTTTCCCACCACCTCTTCTCAAATAACTTAGGCCTATATCTCCGGTTCCACCTGCCAAATCAAGTAAATGGTGGTTTTTTCTAGGAGCCATCCAATCAATAAAACTCTCTTTCCATAAGCGATGAACACCAAAGCTCATAAGATCATTCATCAAATCATAATTTTCAGAAACTTCTCCAAATAAGTTTTTTACAAGAGAAGTTTTTTTACTCTTCAGGATATCCGACTTACCAAAATCAGTAAAATCTTTATTATACATTTTAAATTTCCTAGAATGTGATTAATGAAATAATATAACTAAATATTATTATTATAAACATAAAATACTATAAATAAATCAATGCCCGAACTTCCAGAAGTAGAAACTGTTAAAAGAGCTTTAGAGAAAACGATATTAAATAAAAAAATCATCAATTTTTATCATGGAGAGAAAAACCTAAGGTTTCCATTTCCAAGGAAATATTCAAAGAAAGTAATTGGAAATATATTTCTTAGGCCTTACAGATTAGGTAAATATTGTATTCTACCATTAAGCTCAAAAAAGAATTTTTTAATACATCTTGGTATGTCTGGAAAAATTTCTATTCATAATAAAAAACCCAAAATTGGGAAACATGATCATATATTAATCAGCTTGGAGGGAGGAATCTATATTCTATACAATGATCAAAGGAGGTTTGGCTTTATCGATTTAATAGATTCAAACATATATAAAAATAAATTTATAAAAAAACTTGGTCCTGAGCCTTTATTAAAAGATTTTAATGGAGAATATCTTTATAAAATCTCAAAAATTAAAGAAAGGACTATTAAATCAATCCTATTAGATCAATCTAAAGTTGCTGGACTTGGAAATATTTATGTAAACGAAGTCTTATATGAAACAGGAATTTCTCCAAAAAAGAAAGGTAAAAATATTTCTAAAGAGAAATGTTTTGATTTAGTAAAGAACATTAAAAAAATCCTAAAGAATGCAATAAAAATGGGAGGTACAACTATAAAAGACCACATACAACCAGATGGAAAATTAGGATACTTCAAACAAAATCTTAAGGTTTATGGAAAAACTAATGAAAGATGTTCTAATTGTATGGATATTATAAAAGAAATAAAACAATTAGGCCGCACTAGTTATTATTGCAAATCTTGCCAAAAGTAATCCATTAGTATTGACGATAACATAAATTTTCTATATATCCCGTAAGTAATTTATAAGAAAGAACAATATGGCTGATCATAAATCATCAAAAAAAAGAATTATTAGAAATAATAAAAGAAATCTAATCAACACCAATAGAATAAGCAGAATCAGAACTTTTATTAAAAAAGTAGAGAACCTTATAAGTGGTGAAAGTAAAGTTAAGGCTCAAGAAGCTTTTAAAATTGCCATGCCTGAACTTCAAAAAGGCGTTTCAAAAGGTTTAATACATAAAAACACCGCAGCTAGAAAACTTTCAAGATTATCCAAAAGAATAAAAAACTTAAAATAATTAATAGT
>CABYVI010000013.1 GCA_902522415.1 uncultured SAR116 cluster alpha proteobacterium
TTTTATTGGAAAGTCTGCCTGCATGAGGAAAATAGTAAAATTATTGAAATACGTAGAGCTGAAGATGGAATAAGAGCATGGGCTTCTGAGCCTGGTGAATATTATAATGCATTTGATGGAAGCTATGGCGGTCTATGGCGGCGCAATGGAATTCCTCCTCAAAAGTTAACAGGAGTCGGGTTCAGTGCTCAAGGACAATTTACTGGCTCTTACTACTTGAGAAAAAACTATGATAAAGAATTTGATTGGGTTTTTAAGGGCATAAATGAAAATAAAATAGGTAATTTTGGCTTCAGTGGTGGGGGTGCTGCTGGCTTTGAACTAGACAGAGCTGATAGTATGTTAGGAACACCCGATAATTGCAAAATTTTAGCGTCATCAGAGGGACATGATAGTGATTATGTATTAGTTCCAGAGGAACATTTAACACATCTAACAACTGTACCAGGCGAACCACTAAAGTCACTCTTAAGGGCTGACATGGTGTACTTTGAAAATTCTAATGGTGGAAAAGTTTTCAGTACTGGTTCAATTACTTTTTGTGGGAGCCTACCTTACAATAATTTTAAAAATAATATTTCAACGTTACTTGGAAATATTTTGAATAATTTTTCTAAATAAAAAAATAAAGGAAGTATTAGGGTTTAAAGAGAAAAATAATTGGAAAAAATATATTTAAAAGTAGAGTTTAGTTAAAGTATCTTGGAAACTTTTTTTATAAGCATACCATCAATCAATTTAATTTTTTTAACAGTAATAGTTATAATTATTGGGGGGGTTTTAAGAGGTTTTTTAGGCTTTGGACCTGCCTTGCTAACAATCCCAATGTTAGCTTATATATATTCACCCACCGAAGCTCTTGTAATTCACATAATAATGGAAATACCAAGTACGTTATTTTTACTTCCTTCCGCGTTAAAATATAGTCAAAAAAGAGCTATTTTACCAATTTTTTTAGCAATGATAAGTTTTATTCCTGTGGGGATGTACTTAGTTGTAGTGTTAGATCCTGAAATAATAAGGCGAATAATTTCTATAATAGTCCTACTACTGGTATTAATGCTCGCAAGTGGGTGGGAATTTAAATCATTTATTGGTTATAAATCAATGATAATGAGTGGTGTTGTTGGTGGTTTTATTCAGGGAATTGCAGGAATAGGGGGAGCGCCCATAGTCACAGTATTATTGGCAAGAAATGACAGTGAAGATGTTTCACGAGGTAATATTTTGTTCTTAATGGGTGCAATAGTAGTATTTTCAATAATTTCACAAAGTTTATATGGATTAATGTCAGTTGAGCTGATTGCCTTAGGTTTTTTTGCATCACCAGTATATATTTTTGCAACCTACCTAGGGTCTAAATTTTATTTTTCTAAAGGCAAAAACTTTTTTAAAAGAGTTGCTTTGGTTTTTTTAAGTATTATAGCTATAACAACATTGGTAGCATCATATTATTAATTATACATTTGTAATAATTTAAAAATTTTTTATTATTAAACTATTAAAAACTAGGAGAAATTTCATGGATACTTCATACCCAAATACTCAATTATTCATTAATGGTAAGTGGAAGGATGCTGATGCAGGAGAAAATATTGATGTAATCAATCCTGCTTATGAGAGTGTAATTGGGAAAATGGCTCATGCAAGAAAAGCTGATCTTGACGAGGCTCTTGAAGCGGCAGATAAAGCATTTTTTAAATGGAAAAATGTTAATTCATTTGAAAGATATAAAATTCTCCAAAAAGCCGCAAAAATTCTTAGAGATAGATCTAATGATATTGCCAGAATTATGACAATAGAGCATGGCAAACCTTTTGGTGAGTCGCTCGCAGAAGTAAATTTAAGTGCAGATATCACAGATTGGTTAGGTGAAGAAGCAAGAAGATCATACGGACGTCTTATCCCGTCAAGATCATCAGACGTTTATCAAATGGTCGTCAAAGAACCTGTTGGTCCTGTTGCAGGATTTTCACCATGGAATTTTCCTATTAATCAAGCTGTAAGAAAGATAGGTGGTGCTGTTGCAGCAGGATGTTCAATAATAATTAAAGGACCTGAAGAAACTCCTGCAAGTTGTGCTGAATTAGTGAGAGCCTATGCTGATGCAGGTGTGCCAGAAGGTGTAATTAACTTAGTTTTTGGAATACCATCAGAAATTTCTGAATATCTAATTCCGCACCCAGTAATCAGAAAAATTTCTTTTACAGGCTCTACTGCGGTCGGAAAATTGCTGGCTTCAATGGCAGGATTGCATATGAAGTTAGTTACTATGGAATTAGGAGGCCACGCTCCAGCAATTATTTTTGATGACGCAAATGTAGATAATGCTGTTCAAATGATTGCAAATAATAAATATAGAAACGCTGGTCAGGTTTGTGTGTCACCTACAAGATTTTTAGTTCATGAAAGTTTGTACGATAAATTTGTTGATGGCTTTGTGAAAATTTCAGAATCTCAGGTAGTAGGGGATGGCCTTGATCCAAATACTACAATGGGACCTCTTGCGCATGACCGAAGGCTAGATGCCATGGAAATGTTTGTATCTGACGCAGTTGATAAAGGCGCTAAGGTCAAAACAGGTGGAAAACGGAAAGGTAACAAAGGTTACTTTTTTGAACCAACTGTATTAACTGATGTTCCAACTGATGCTAAAATGATGAATGAAGAACCATTTGGGCCACTAGCTCCAATTACTCCATTTAAAAACTTTGATGACGTTGTAAAAGAAGCTAATAGGCTTCCTTATGGTTTGGCTGCATTTGCTTTCACTAATTCTGCTAAAACTGCAGAGAAAATAACTTCTTCAATTGAAAGTGGAATTGTTTCTGTCAATCAACCATGGATGCCAGTAGTTGAAGTACCCTTTGGAGGAGTAAAGGACTCTGGTTATGGAAAAGAACTTGGTTCAGAGGGTTTGGAAGCTTACTTACAATCAAAATTTATAACACAAAAATCTAGTATTTAATTTGCTATTTTTTATCGATTTCTTTGCAAAATGTTTCAACTAAGTCGTCATTAACATTGACCTCAAACTCTGGTGAAGGAAAATTTCTCTTATCGATATCTTTTATAAACTCACTGAAAGCTCTAACACGCATCTGGTGAATTTTTTTTCTTTCACTATAAAGATCACAGTATTGTTTAGAGTGCCTAGGAAATGGCCCCTCAGAGTCTCCAAGTATATCTTCTGCAAAAAGAAGCTGAACATCTGCTGCACTTCCTGAGCCGATAGACATAGTTATAAGTGAAGTACGCTTTGAAAGTTCTTTCATAATTTTAGATGGAATTACTTCACATTCAACTGCCCATGCGCCTGCATTTTCTAGATCTTTTAAATCTTCATAAAGTTTTTTGGCCTCAGAAAGAGTTTTACCAACGGCTTTTAAACCACCAGTCCATGTACTTTTTCTGGGAACTAATCCTATATGTCCCTGAACTGGTATTCCAGCATTAGATAAAGCTTCTATATATCTCAGATCTCCTTGAAAAATTATTCCATCAGCACCAAGTTCCATAGCTTTAAATGAATGCCTTAAAGCATCGTCTTTAGTTGGGGTGCTTAAGAGAGGAATAACAAAACTCATGAATGTGTATGACGCTGCTTTCCTAATCTTTGTGGAAAGTTCAGGGTTAAAATAATCAAACCTTGTGTTAATTAAGTCAATTCCAGCTTCTTGAGCAGCCTCTGCCTCCATGGGTGAGAAAGGCAGTGTTTGTGACAATATTTTTATTCCCTTGATGTCAATAATATCTTTAACAGTATAATTTCTATAATTATATTCACCTGTCATAGACACTACTTTTTTATGTTTATCCATTAAAAGCTATTAATTTTTATTCCAATTAAAATGATTATTAATTATTTTATTACTCCTTAACATCTTCAGGAAGTGATAAACCAGCTCTGTTCTGAAGATTTAAAAATACAGAAGTCCAATCTTGATTTGAACGTCCTTCATCTATAGATGATTGATAGGTGTTGACTGATGCCTTTCCAAGATCTAGGGGCGCGTTCACTTTTTCTCCAAGATCAACTGCAATACCTAAATCTTTAAGTGCTAAATGTATCATGAAAGCAGGTGAAACATCATTATTCAAAACTTTTGAAGGATAAGTTGTAGTCAAGTGACTTTTAACTGCAGCAGTTCCACTTAAAACATCAATACATGTAGATTGTTCTAATCCAACAGCTCTTGCTAAAGTCAGTGCTTCACCACTTAAAACATTAAGTACTGTAGTCATATAGTTGTTCACAATTTTCATTCTGGACCCCATACCTGGCCCTCCACAATCCTTAAGAGTATCTCCAATAAGATCTAAAACAGGTTTAACTGTTTCAATATCGTTTTTATCTCCTCCAACCATTAAAAGAGACTTTCCTATTTTAGCCTCAACAGAAGTTCTTCCGATAGGGCAATCAATCATAGAAATGCCA
Organism: uncultured SAR116 cluster alpha proteobacterium; assembly: GCA_902522415.1. Classification (GTDB taxonomy): domain Bacteria; phylum Pseudomonadota; class Alphaproteobacteria; order Puniceispirillales. Next base: position 4,439 of record CABYVI010000013.1, read on the forward strand.
TGAGTTTTTAACTTTTCTCTAATACTATCTGTTTCAAAAGGATGAATTGTTGACATATCTATTACAATTGAACCTTTTTTGAGATTTCCGACTGCTCCATTTTTATCAAATAAAGAACTTTTTACATGTTCAGCATTCGGCAGCATTGTAAAAAGTATATCAGAATTAATAGCTGCTTCAGCAGCTGAATTTGCAGCAATACCATTATTTTTTATATGTTTTTCAATCAGCGTTGGATTAATATCAAAACCTTTAACATCATACCCCCCTTTTACAATGTTACCTGCCATTGGGCCTCCCATTGTACCAAGGCCAATAAATCCTATTTTTATCATTTATCTCTCCTTAATTTTTCTTTGTATATGTTGATTGAAAATTTTCTGATCCATCACCTAGTGTTACTCCATTATCGACTATATAATTATCATCAGCTTTAATTATCGGATTATAATAAGGTTGATGTGTTTCAATAAAAGGGTTGTTTGAGGCAGAATTATAACAAAAGAGTAAAGCCCATCTCCTCAAATCAGATTTATTCGCACCAGATCCGTGCAATGTATTTCCATGAAAGAAAAGACTGTCTCCAGGCTCCATCTCACAATAAATATTTTCATGTCTTGTTTCTGCCCATTTTATTCTTTCTTGATCAGCACAAACTTGTCCTAAATCACCATTTTCTTTAACTTTTTTTATATGGTCTATTCTACCAATGTGATGAGATCCTTTTAAAACTTGAAGACATCCATTATCTTTTACACTTTTATCAATAGCAACCATAACACTCATCATTTTTGGATAAAGGCAACCATGATTATACCAATAACCATAATCTTGATGCCATTCCCAAGCACCCCCTTCTCTTGCAGCTTTTGCAGTAACTTTTGAATGCCAGTGATAAACCTCTTCACCTAAAAGTTGCTCAACAATATTAACTACTTTATTCATTCGGGCACCAACACCATAAGAGCTATTTCCAGGGTTGTTCCATTGAACACTTAATGTAGAATTGCCATCACTGTCATCCCTATCAAACATATGCTTTTGAATTAATGGATCACGTTCAAGAGATTCCATAATATTTTTAATTTCTTTGCTATTAAAGAGCTCTTTTTTTATAATATAACCGTCTTGATTAAATTTCTTTCTATCTTTTTCATTTATAATATTACTCATTAAATTAGCTCCTTAACTTATCAAAAAATGACAAAATAATTTTAAATTAATGCATGAAGATAAATCCCACAACTTATACAAAACATACATTTTTTTTTTAATTATTGCTCTTATTTTTTCTTGATTCAATTAAATCTTTCTGTTTAATTGTTTTAAACAATACTTTTTCTACTGAAGTTCATAATAAATAATCTAAAGTAAATAAAAGTAATCAATTTAACAAGGGAGAAAACTTGTATGAAAATAATTTCAAAAAACATTTTTGTCGCAGCCCTAGCAGCAGTATCAATTCTGTTTGCTGGTCAAGCTATGGCAAAAAAACAAACTATGAATATCGGATATTCAGTTTCTGAAGGTCATCCGTATGGAACATTCATGTATACTTTTGCTGATAGAATGGAAAAATTTACTGCAAATTTAGAAAGTGGAGCAGTTAAAGTTAAAGTTCATTGCTGTCACAAAATGGGTAGTGAGCAAGAACAATTCAAAAAACTACAATTAGGTACATTAGATGGGACTATGATAGCTCAAAATAATGCTGGACCATTCTACCCAAAGATTGATCTTTTTGTATTGCCTTATATGCTTCAAAACTATGAGCATGCTGTTGCTGTTGCTGATGGACCTATTGGTCAAGAAATTTGGGGTAATATGGGCGAAGAAATTGGTGTCCATTTGGTAACTATACCACTATTCTCATTTAGGCATATCTATAACACTAAGATGCCTATTAATAATCTTGCTGACTTTGCTAAAATGAAGTACAGAGTGCCAAAGAACGTTGTTATGATCGATACTTACAAAGCATTCGGTTCAGACCCAGTGCCAATTGCTTGGTCAGAAGCTTTAACAGCTACTCAAACAGGAACTGTTGATGGTGGTGATCTACCGATTGATGTTATGTATTCACAAAAATTTCATGACGTTGCAAAACATGTTGCAGAAACAGGTCACTTTACACTAGCACCTCCATTCTTTGTTGGAGATAAATTCATGAAAAAATTAACTGATGAGCAAAAAGACGCTATGCATATGGCTGCAAAGGTTGCAACTGCTGCATCTCGTTTTCATACAAATTATGGGATGAGCATTGTTAAAGAAAAAATGATCGCCGCTGGTGTAACGTTTACCTCACCAGATACAGGCCCATGGGTAGAAAAAGCCAAAGCAGTTCATAAGGCTTTTGGTGAAGAGCGTGGACCAGAATATGTTGCTATTATGAATAAAATATACGCAGCAGCTCCATAACATAATTGTTTTAACCACGGAGTAATAATTTATTATCTTCTCCGTGGTTAAATAATATTTTTTCGAGGAAAATAATGGGAATATATGCTTTTTTAGAAAGAAGGCTTGAAGAGGTGATAGCAGGTGTTGGCGTAGTTGTTATGTGTGCCATGGTTTTTTTTCAAGTTGTTATGAGATATGTATTTAGCTTACCAACATCATGGTCTGATGAAATAGCTCAATACTGTATGCTATGGTCGGTCTATTTATCAGTTTCATGGGCAGTCAGAGAAAGAGCACATATTAGAGTTATGAATTTTATTAACCTATTTCCTCTTTCCGTAAAAAACGGAATGGTCATATTTAGTGATTTAATTTGGTTTCTTTTCGGGATATTCCTTACTTGGCATAGTATAACTCTTAATATTAGCTATTGGCAGGATTCTTATTTTTCTCCTGCTTTAAATATAGATCAAAAATGGCCTTACCTATGTTTAGTCTTTGGGTTTGGTTTAATGACATTACGAATTGTACAAATTTATTATCGTTGGTGGTTTCATGGGGTATCGATTTTAGAGGGCACCTCAAAGGAGGATGCGCCTCATGCTTGAGTTTCTGAAAGATTATGCCTACGAAATGTCTGAATTATCTCAAGCTCTAACTGTTTTTGGTGCAATGGTTATAGCAATTGCTCTAGCAGTGCCCATTCCTATAGCTGTTTCAATAGGCACTGTAATAGGATATTTTATGTTGGACCTTGACTTTGCAGGTATTGCAAATTCAATGTATACAGGTGTTGAACCGTTTCCTCTGATTACTGTCCCATTATTTGTTTTCGCGGGTTCTCTTATGGAACAAGGAGGCATGGCAAGGCGTATTGTAAATATGGCTGAATCTCTAATTGGTAACGTTACTGGTAGTTTAGGTTTGGTTGCTGTTTTAGGGTGTGCATTTTTTGCAGCATTATCTGGATCAGGCCCAGCTACAACTGCAGCAATTGGAGCGGTAATGATACCCTCAATGGTGAAAATGAAATATGATCCCGCTTTTGGAGGTGCAATTGCAGCTGCAGGCGGCGCTCTAGGTAGCCTTATCCCCCCAAGTAATTTAATGATTATTTATGGAATTGTCGCTGAACAATCTATACCAAGACTTTTCCTTGCTGGATTTATTCCTGGAATTTTAGCAACTGTAGTTCTTATGATAACAACCTATATCATTGCTAGAAAGAGAAACTATGTTGGTGACGGAATACCATTTACATGGTCAAGGGTTGGTGATTCTTTCTATCAAGGAATTTGGGCACTCATTGCACCAATTATAATTCTAGGTGGTATTTATTCAGGAATTTTCACTCCCACAGAGGCAGCTTCTGTCGCAGTTGTATATGCATTTATTATTGGGTGGTTTGCTTATCAGGAATTAACATTTGAAGGTATTGTTCATTGCTTAAAGGTTACTGCAATGATTTCTGGAGCTGTTTTAATTATTTTGGGACCTGCAAAATCCTTTGGTGAGCTGATGAGTTTGATGTCTGTACCTGACTTAATTGAAGAAGGATTAACAGGGATAACTGAAAATGCGTTTCTCATGCTTATGATCATCGCCGTAATTCTAATTATTACTGGGATGTTTATGGAATCTATTGCTCAGATAATTCTTTTAACTCCTTTATTGCTTCCCTTGGTACAAAATTTGGGTGTCCATCCAATAGCATTTGGAATTATTATGGTTATTGCGTGTGAAGTAGGTTTCCTTACCCCTCCTGTTGGTGCAAACTTATTTGTTGCTGCAAGAATAACGAATTTAGGTATTGATAAAATATCTATAGCTGTTCTACCATTTGTATTTGCTTACATTGTTATTCTTACTTTAATTGCAGCATTTCCAGATATTACAACTGTCCTACCTAATTTCTTTTATGGCAAATTTGGTTAACTACACTTGAGTCATGAGTAAGTCACCTAATGGTAACCAAAAAAAAGATATAAAAAATTTACCAGGTGGATTAGCTAGTTATCCATTAAATAACGCTGTTGATCCAAATAAAATCGGTACAGTTTCTTTAGAACCATCAGGTGAGTTTGAGGCAGGAAGTTACCAAACTTTTAAATGGGTCTATACAGCTGGAAAATTTGGTATAGATGATTCAGGTTCAATAAAAATTTGTTTCAGGTTTGCTAGCGATCAGGGTAAACCACAGTTTACAGATCCTAAAGCACCTAATTACACCTCTATTGTTGCTTCAAACAATGCAATTTTGAAATATGATTTTGATCAAAAAGGAAACATACGGCCTTGGGATAAAACTATCGATATTAGAGTTGTTCAAGGTTACCTCACCGAAAATGATACAATTACTGTTATTTTTGGAGATAGATCTCAAGGTTCACCTGGGATAAGAATGCAAACATTTTGTGAGGAAAGCTTTGAATTTCACTCTTTAATTGATCCTATAGCTACTAGGTGCTATCAGCCGGTAATCGACCAACCTGTAATAAAAATTGTTCCTGGAAAACCTAATCGATATGTTGCAGTTGCTCCAACATTAAAAAAAGTAAATGAAAATTTTAGTATTTTTTTAAAAGGTGAAGACATATGGGGAAATCCATCAAATCAATGCAGTCAAAAATTTTATCTGAGTTCAAATATAAGTATTGAAGGTCTTCCAAAGACAATTCAGATAAAAAAGGGGGAATTCTTTTCTTCAATTGAAAATCTTAAGATAGATAAAGAGTGCGAATGCATAATAAGCTTTTCTTATGAAGACAAAAATTTATCTTTAAAAACTAATCCAATCATAATAAAGAATACAACTTCACTTCATTTTTGGGGTGACTTGCATGGACAATCAGAGGAAACTATTGGAACTGGGAGTGCAGAAGAATATTTTAACTTTGCAAAAAATAGAGCTTTTTTAGATGTTGCTGCTCATCAAGGAAATGACTTTCAAATAACCAATGATTTTTGGAAAGAACTGAACAAAATAACAAAAAAATATAATCAAGATAATGTTTTTATAACTATTCCTGGATATGAGTGGTCTGGTAATACAAGCTTGGGTGGGGACCGAAATGTCTTTTTCCCAGAAGAAAACAGGATTATAAGAAGATCCTCTCACGCAATGATAGAAGATCAGTCTGACATTGATACTGATTGCATAACCGCTAATGATTTATTTGCATCATTTGAAAAAAATAAGGAATTTGATGCATTGGTTTATGCTCATTGTGGCGGTAGATATGCAGATATAAAATATGCTCATGATGGAAAATTTGAAAAGTCTGTTGAGGTGCACTCTAGCTGGGGCACATTTGAATGGATCGTTCATGATGCTTTTGAGAGTGGTTATAGAGTTGGAATTGTGGGAAATTCTGACGGTCATAAAGGAAGGCCTGGTGCAAGTTATCCAGGATCCTCTCTTTTCGGTGCAGTTGGTGGATTAACTTGTTTTATTACTCCAGAATTAACCCGCAAAGGAATTATTGATGCAATAAATAAACGGCATCATTATGCTACTTCTGGGGGACCGACAGGAAGGATGTTCATTGATTTGAATGCAAAGTTTACTTCCGAAGCACATTTATTTCATGATGACCCAAAATTATTTCAAAGTAAAAGTGTGTTATGTAAACAGGCTATAATGGGGGATATTGTTAATCTTCCAAGTGGAGAAATGACCATAGATATTAATGTTGCTGCAGCTAGCCCAATCGAACGATTAGATATTTATAATGGTCTAAATCTCGTAGAAACTTATAAGCCATATTCAGAAATAGATCTCGGGAATAGAATTAGAATTATATGGGAAGGTGCTGAATATAGAGGTAGATTTAGGCAGGTTCATTGGGATGGAAAAATGAATGTGAAAGACAATACTATATTATCTTCACAACCTATAAACTTTTTTAATCCTGATAAAACACTTTCTTTCACGGCAAACCAAGTCAAATGGAATGCTCTTACTACAGGTAACTTTGGTGGATTTGATGTTAATTTAGAAAGCGCTGAAGATGGTACCATTGAAATCAATACCCCTTTGGTAAATGAAACAATTAAAATTAATACCATCGGTTTTGAAGATAAAATTTTTGATAACAGTGGAGTGTTACCAAAATTCTTAAAAATATTTCGTTTACCTACAAATAATGAAGCCAACAAAATCAAAATTAGTAGAAAAATTAGTTTAAGTCCTAAAGGTGATAATCCAATTTTTATTAGGATTACACAAGAAGATGGAACTCAGGCGTGGACCAGTCCAATTTATGTGTATAGATAGTAAATTTTAAATATGAGTATAAATGATTTCGATTATATTGTTGTTGGATCAGGTTCTGCTGGATCTGTTGTTGCTAACAGACTAGGAAAGAATCCAAATAATAAAATATTAGTATTAGAAGCAGGAGGTAAAGATAATAACTTTTGGCTTAAAATACCTATTGGCTATTATAGGGCTATATTTGATGACAGATTTGCAAGACAATTTAAAACAGAGCCGAGTGAAGGTTCTGGTGGCAGAAGTATTATATGGCCTCGAGGAAGAGTTTTAGGTGGGTCAAGTTCAATTAATGGACTAAATTTTATAAGAGGTCAAAAAGAGGATTTTGATGATTGGGAGAAATTAGGTGCAATTGGATGGGATTATAGAAATGTTCTTCCATCTTTTAGAAAATTAGAAAACTATCAAGGGCCTGAAAGCCAATACCATGGAAATCTTGGCGAGATGATTGTAACTGACCTTAATAATAATAATAAATCAAGCTTAGCATGGGTAGAAGCTGCCAAAGAATATGGATTGCCAGCTAATTTAGATTTTAATGGCGATACAACTTATGGTGTTGGATCATATCAATTTTCATCAACAGGAAGAATGCGTTTCAGTTCCGCAACAGCTTTTTTAAAACCAGCAGTTAAAAGAGGTAATGTTAAGGTAATAACCAATGCTCTTGTTAGCAAAGTTTTGTTCAAGGGTAATAAAGCCATTGGAGTTGAATGGATTGAAAACAATCAAATAAAAAAGGCATTCGTAAATAAAGAAGTAATATTATCAAGCGGCTCATTACAATCACCTCAAATTCTTCAACTTTCTGGAATTGGCCCTGCGAAACTTTTAAAAAAATACAATATTCCAGTAGTTTATGATTCACCAGAAGTGGGAGAGAACCTTCAAGATCACTATCAAGTTAGAGGGATTGTTAAGCTCAAAGATAATAGAGGATCTGTTAACAACGAATCTAGAAATCCAGTTAAATTAGCGGAATGGGGCCTTAGATGGCTGCTTTTTGGTTCCGGACCACTAACATGTGGTGCTGGTCAAGTTGGTGGTGCTGCGTGTAGTAAGTTTGCTAGAAATGGAAGACCAGATCTACAATTCAATGTAATGCCTTTATCTGTTGATAAACCTGGTGAACCATTACACAATTATCCAGGATTTACTGCATCAGTTTGGCAATGCCATCCCAAATCAAGAGGTTCTCTAAGAATAAAGAGTATTGATCCAAAAGAACAGGCAGAGATAAGACCTGAGTATTTATCTGAGAAACTAGATAGAGATGTAATTATTGAAGGAATTAAAATGATAAGAGATATTTTTAAGCAACCCTCTTTTAAACATCTTTGGGATACAGAAATGTTACCTGGAGAAAAAATTAAAACTGATCATGAAATACTGGATTGGGCTAAAAATAATGGTGGGACAGTTTTTCATGCAGTTGGAACATGTAGAATGGGCAATGATGAAAAATCAGTAGTGGATGAAAAACTAAAAGTTAGAGGGGTTCAAAATCTTAGAGTGATAGATGCTTCTGTAATGCCACAAGTAACATCTGCAAATACAAACGCTCCTTCACTTATGATTGGTGAAAAAGGAGTGTCATTTATTACTAATGAGTAACTGTAATTAAATTTTCAATTATAGGGTTATATGATGATATTTAAAAATCAAACCATAGTTATTTCAGGCGGTGCAAGCGGAATTGGACTAGAGGTAGCAAAGAAAGTTATGTCCAACAATGGAACAGCTATAATAGTCGATAGAAATAATAAGACGCTTAACAATTTAAAATTAGAGAAATTTGATAATTTCCTGAAATCACAAGCAGACGTTACAGATGAAAATCAATTAAAAGAGGTTCTATTAAAACATAAAGATAAAGTTCCACCAATAACAGGATTAGTATGCTCTGCAGGAAAAGCCCCAGTTCCAAAAAGAATTGAAGATACAGAAATAAAAGAATGGAATGAAATAATTCAAAGCCATCTCACTGGTACTTTTATAACATGTAAAATTTTTGGAAGTCATATGGCACAAAATGGATTTGGTTCAATTGTAAATATTTCATCCGTAGTAGGTTATAATTCAGGACCAGTTCTTGCTTATGGTGCTGCAAAAGCTGGAATAATAAACCTTACTTCAGCCTTATCAATACAGTGGGCAAAAGATAAAGTACGTGTAAATGCTGTAGCTCCTGGTTGGACAGACACTCCTCTCTTAAGGCCTAAAGAAAGAAAAAATAAGAGGGACTTAACTCCAATATTAAATGCTGTTCCACAAAACCGTATCATGGAAGCTAATGAAATTGCAGATGTAATAACCTTTCTTTTATCAGAAAAGTCCTCCTCAATTACAGGGACAACAATTAAATGTGACGGGGGAACTTTAGCTGGCGCTGGATGGCTACCCTATGGTGGGTTCCCTTCAGGTGATAAAAACAAAAACTTGTATAGTTTAGAGGAATAGATGAAAAAAATTGCTTTTATAGGTCTAGGAACAATGGGAACTCCTATGGCAAAAAGGCTTTTAAAATTTGGGTGTAAAGTTAACATTTTTGATATTTCTAAGGAAGCCCAATCTAAATTTACTGAAGAAAACGTTATTGTTTCAAAATCACCTGAGGATGCATGTTCTGAAGTTGATTTTTGCATAACCATGCTCCCAAGATCAGAAGATGTATATGAAGCTATTTTAGGTCCAAATGGTGCGATAAACTCACTTAAAAGGAAAAGTTTAGTTATAGAAATGAGTACAATTTATCCCGAAACAACTAAGGATATATATAATAAACTTAGTTCTAAAGATATAGATATGATTGATGCACCTGTAGGGAGAACACCAAGAGAAGCTATTAGTGGAGAGTTACTCATTATTGCAGGTGGGAATAAAGAAAATATAAAAAAAGCGCAACCAATTCTTAAATTGATGGGTAATGAAATAATTCATGTTGGTGAAATTTGTTCTGGGATTAAGATGAAGTTAGTTAATAATTATATGTCAATGGTAGGTATGGTTATGACAGCTGAAACTATTTTATTTGCGAAAAAGGTTGGGGTTGATGTAGATAAAGCAGTTAATATTCTTCAAGGTACCGCAGCTGGGAAAGGACAAATAAATGTTAACTTTCCAAAAAAGGTTCTTGCTGGCGATATTACGCCGGATTTTCCTCTGAGTATGGGGTTAAAGGATATCTCATTAGCACTAAAACTTGGAGAGAAAAATAGACTTCCACTGAACTTAGGGAGAATTTCAAAAGAATATTTTGCACTAGCAAAAAAATTCAAACGAGAAAGTCAAGACTGCACTGCTATGCTTCATCTTATTGAAGAAATTAATAATATGAAGAAATAAATTTTTTATTTAACCTTTAAAATTAATAGTTACTAGTATACTATTAAACATCTATTTATTAAAATTACAGACAACTTTATTGGGGGATTAATGCCTGAAATTTATCTAAAAAAAGCAAACAAAACACCTGAAACAGGAACCTCAGAAACGAGAAAAATTGTTGAAAGAATGCTATCAGAAATTGAAAATGGAAAAGAAGAAATTGCAAAAAAATATGCTTTAGAATTAGATGGTTTCAGCGGGGAAGTAATCATATCAAAAGAAAAAATTGAGGAAGCTGGAAAACAGGTCCCTGAAAAACTAAAAGATGATATAAAATTCGCCCATGAGCGAATTAAAAAATTTGCTGAAGCACAAAAAGAGTCTGTTAAAGAATTTGAAACTGAATTATCACCTGGATTATGGGCAGGCCAGAAACTTATACCTATAGAAACTGCTGGATGTTATGTTCCGGGAGGTAGATATGCTCATGTTGCATCAGCAATAATGAGTATTACAACTGCAAAAGTTGCAGGAGTAGAAAATATTATTGCTTGCTCAGCTCCTAAAGGGAATGATGGACCAAACCCAGCGATTTTATATACTATGAATTACTGTGGAGCTGATAAAATTTTAGCTTTAGGTGGAGTACAAGCAATAGCCTCAATGGCCTTTGGTTTATTTACCAATTTACCTGCAAAAATTCTAGTAGGGCCAGGAAATAGATTTGTTGCGGAGGCAAAAAGAACATTATTTGGAAAAGTTGGCATAGATCTTTTTGCTGGACCAACAGAAATTGCTATCATTGCAGATGAAAATGCTGATCCGGAGATTGTTGCAGAAGATCTAGTAAGTCAAGCTGAGCACGGACCAGATTCGCCAGCATGGTTAATTACAACAAGTGATAAGTTAGCTAATAATGTTATTTCAATAATGGATGCAAAAATACAAAATCTTCCTGAAACAAGCAAAAAAGCAGCTGAAATTGCATGGAAAGATTATGGGGAAGTTATTCTTTGCAGCTCAAATGAAGAGGCTGCAAGAGTTTCTGATATTTACGCTGCTGAACATCTTGAGGTTCATACAAATACTAATGACTGGTACGCAAAAAGGTTAAAAAATTATGGCTCACTTTTTATTGGTGAAGAGACAACTGTAACATTTGGAGATAAATGCTCTGGCACAAACCATATTCTTCCAACAAAAGGTGCTGCTCATTATACCGGTGGCCTTTCAGTTCACAAATTTATGAAAATAGTAACCACTCAAAGAATGACACAAGAAGCCAACAGATCTGTGGCACAGGTAGCAGCAAGAATTTCAAGGTTAGAAGGAATGGAAGCACATGCACGATCTGGTGATATTAGATTGAAAAAATACTTTCCCGAAGAAAATTTTGATGTAAGCCCTGTAGAATAAAATAGATTAACATGAAAAACCAAACTTTATTTGATGTAACTGGAAAGACAGTTTTTGTAACAGGAGCCAGTAGTGGAATAGGAAAAGCTGCTGCAACATGTTTGGCTGAATGTGGTGCAAAAGTTGTTGCAATTGCAAGAAGAGAAAATGAACTTAAGATATGGAGCAATAACACAATTGGGGTAACCTCTTTTTTTTCAGCTGACATTTCTAATAGTGAGAAAATCAAAGATATAGTTTCTAAAATTACCTCAAAAGAGGGCGATCCTGATATATTAATTAATGCTGCAGGACTTAATACTAGAGAACATGCTGATGACGTAACTTTAGAAGGGTGGAATAAGACACTTGATCTGAATTTATCTTCACCTTTTTTTATGGCACAAGCTGTGGTTGAAAAAATGAAAGAAAAGAAATGGGGTAGAATTATAAACTATGCTTCTTTAGCTAGTAGGAGAGCTTTACCTTCAAGTATAGCTTATGGCGCATCAAAAGGAGGAATAGAGCAACTGACTAGAGCCATGGCTGAAGCATGGTCGCAATATGGTGTAAATGTAAATGCTATTGCTCCTGGTTTTTTTCCAACTGAACTTACAGTTCCAGTTTTTAATGATAAGGAAAGAAGTATTAGAAATGCTAAACAGACGTGCATAGGAAGAAACGGTAATCTCGAAGACTTAGACGGACCTCTTTTATTTTTGTGCTCTAATGCATCAGACTATGTTACTGGACAGCTTATTTTTGTTGATGGAGGCTTTACAGCAAAATGAAGGCTTTGGTTTATACTGGTGAGAAAGAATTACAATATATAGATTTTAATGACCCCATTAGGAAAGAGAATGAGGAATTAGTAAAAATTAATTCTGTTGGTATATGCGGTTCGGATATGCATGCATTTTTAGGACATGATGAAAGAAGACCCTCCCCCCTAATTCTTGGCCACGAACCTTCTGGCGTTATTATAGGTGGAGCAAATGACGGTAAAAAAGTAACAGTTAATCCCCTTGTTACATGTGGCAATTGTAGATTTTGCATAGATGGACGAGATAATTTATGTTTAACTAGACAAATAATTTCTATGCCTCCGAGAGAGGGTGCCTTTGCTGAATATTTATCTATACCTTCGAATAATTTGATTAGTGTACCAGATAACATAAATCTGGAAAAAGCCTGTTTAGCTGAACCACTTGCCTGTGGCTGGCATGCTGTGAGAATAGCCAAGGAAAGTATTAAAAGTGAGTTTGAAAATCTAAAATGCCTTGTAATTGGTGGTGGTGCTATTGGCATCGGATCTGCTTTAGCTCTTAAAGCAAAAGGTGTAAAAGATATTTTTTTGGCAGAAACCAACAACTTAAGACACAGCCAAATAAAAAAAACATGTGAAATGATAGTTTTCAACCCTAATGAAACTAACCCACTCAAAGAGGGTGAACTAGATCTAATTATTGACGGTGTAGGAATAATACATACACGCGAAATGGCATCCAAATATGTATCTCCAGGTGGTTTAATTATTCATATTGGATTGGGTCATGCTTTAAATGGTTTAGATATTCGTAGACTGACACTGCAAGAGATTACTTTTATCGGAACCTATACTTATACTTCAAAAGACTTTAAGGATACAGCTCAAGCAATTTTTAATGGAAGTCTAGGTTCTTTAGAGTGGGTTGATGTAAGACCCCTAAGTGATGGTCAAAAATGTTTTGATGAAATATTAACAGGCAACTCGCCTTCACCCAAAATTATATTAAAACCTTAAGAAAGGAAAAATTATGACAAGTATACCCCATTTACTGGTACATGAACACAATGACAATGTAGGAGTTGTGGTAATTGAAGGTTTAAAATCAGGCACAAAAATGCTTTGCTGTGTCACTTCAGATAATTCAACATTTGAGTTAGAAGCGAAAGCCGATGTGCCTATTGGACATAAAATAGCTTTGGATGATCTTAAAGAAGGTGACACGGCAACGAAATATGGAGAGGATATAGGGAAATTTATATCCAATGTTGAAAAAGGCGGGCATGTCCATGTTCATAATTTAAAAACTAAGCGCTGGTAAGGAGATAAATATGTCAACAAAATACTCAAACAGAACATTTATGGGCTATAGAAGAGATAATGGTCGTGCAGGTGTCAGAAATCATGTTTTAATATTACCTGTGGATGATATATCAAACGCTGCAGTAGAAGCAGTTGGCAATAACATAAAAGGTACTTTAGCTGTTCCTCATGCTTATGGGAGACTTCAGTTTGGAGAAGATCTAGATCTTCATTTTCGAACTATGATAGGCACTGGTTCTAACCCGAATGTGGCTGCTTGTATAGTCATTGGTATTGAACCAGGATGGACTAAAATAATTACTGATGGCATTGCAAAAACAGGTAAACCGGTCCAAGGATTCTCAATTGAGCAAAATGGTGATCTTAAGACTATAATGGATGCGTCTAGAAAAGCTAAAGAATTTGTCCATTACGCATCTGAGCTTCAGAAAGAAGAAATTTCAATTTCAGAATTATGGGTTTCTACTAAATGTGGTGAAAGCGATACAACAACTGGCCTAGGCTCATGTCCAACTGTTGGCAATATGTTTGATAAACTACTTCCCGAAGGTATTTATGGTTGTTTTGGTGAAACATCTGAGATTACTGGTGCAGAACATATCTGTAAAAAAAGAGCAGTGAATGAGGAAGTTGGAGAAAAATGGTATAAAATGTGGCAGGCTTACCAGAATGAGGTAATCGAGCAATTTAAAACCGATGATCTATCTGATAGCCAACCGACAAAAGGGAATATTGAGGGTGGATTATCAACAATAGAAGAAAAAGCTCTTGGAAACTTGGAGAAAATTGGAAGGACTTCAAAGTATATTGATATTTTAGAACCTGCTGAAATTCCAGATTCTAGAAAAGGACTATACTTTATGGATAGTTCTTCTGCTGCTGCTGAATGTGTAACTTTGATGGCTGCTGGTGGTTATGTTGTTCATACTTTTCCAACAGGACAAGGAAATGTAGTAGGTAATCCAATCGTTCCAGTAATAAAAATAACAGCTAACCCTAGAACTGTTCGCACTATGTCAGAGCATGTAGATGTCGATGTTTCAGGGATTTTGAAACGTGAGATGACTATTGATGAAGCCGGAGATAACTTAATCGATATGATAGTTAGAACAGCAAGTGGAAGAAATACAGCTGCTGAAGCTTTAGGCCATAGAGAGTTTTCTATGACAAAATTATACAGAAGCGCATAAAAAAGGAGATTTTATGGACAAAGATCTATTTGAAAAAGGCCTTGAAAAAAGAAAAGCAACACTTGGGAAAGAGTATGTTGAAAATAACTTAGCTTCAGCTGATGATTTCACCCTTCCATTCCAGGAAGCTATGACTGCATGGTGTTGGGGATTTGGATGGGGTGATGAAACTATTGATGAGAAAACAAGATCCATGATGAACCTTTCTATGATTGGTGCCTTAGGAAAAATGCACGAGTGGGAAATTCATTGTAGAGGTGCTATTACTAATGGTGTTTCAAAAGAAGAAATCAGGGCAATCATCCATGTGGTAGGAATTTATTGTGGAGTTCCCCAGGCATTAGAATGTTTCAGAGTTGCAAAAAAAGTATTAGAAGAAAATAATATGCTTTAACTGCTATTTAAAGAGTACTTCTAATGATTGAAAAAGTAATTTCATTTCTAAAAGAATTTAATTACGAAGATATCCCAGAAGTTTCAAAAGATAATGCTGCTAGGAATTTCTTGGATATCATTGGAGTTTCTGCTTCTGCAACTAAAACAGAACTGTCAAAAATAATTAGAACCCATAGTTCTGAATTCTATTCACATAATCCAAAGACAGGGCTGCCTTCATCTATATGGTTTGATGGAACTAAGGTTAATGCAATTGGTGCTTCATTATGTAACGCAATGACAATTGATGCATTAGACGCTCATGATGGTCAGAAACTTACCAAAGGTCATGTTGGGTGTGGCTTAATTCCCTCACTAATAGCAACAATGGAGATGGAAGGTAATAACAGTACAAAAGATTTTTTAAGAAATTTGGTAATTGGTTATGAAATAGGCACCCGATCCGGGATCTCACTCCATAAAAGTGCCAGTGATTATCATACATCCGGTGCTTGGATATCCATAGCTTGTGCAGGTGTAGTTGCAAATATTCTAAAATTAAACAACAAGCAAATGAGAGAAGCTTTTGGAATAGCTGAATTTTATGGCCCTAGAAGTCAAATGATGCGGTGCATAGACTACCCTACTATGGTCAAGGATGGTTCAGGTTGGGGAGCAATGTCAGGCACTAGTGCGGCTTTTTTGGCTAAAAGTGACTTTACAGGTTCACCTGCAATAATTATTGAAGATGAAAAGTTAAAACATATCTGGTCTGACTTAGGGAGCAGGTGGTATGTAAACGAACAGTATTTAAAACTCTACCCTGTATGTAGATGGGCCCAACCAGCAGTGGAGGCTGTTTTAAACTTACAAAAAAAATTTAATTTTGATTTTAAAGATATTCAAAAGATATCAATTAATACTTTTCATGAAGCAAAAAGATTAGAGAAAAAGCATCCAGTATCAACTGAAGAAGCACAGTATTCTTTACCACACCCAGTGGCAGTTGCTCTAATTTTTGGGGAAATAGGAGCGGAGGAAGTTTCAAACCCATATATTATCAATGCTGATGTTGCACATCTTAGGGAAAAAATAAATGTTTGTGAAAAAACAGAATATAATAATTCCTTTCCTGAAAAAAGGTTTGCTGATGCTGAAATCAGTCTAAATGATGGACAAACAATTAAATCAGAAATAACAGAAGCAAAAGGTGATCCTGAAAATCCACTAAGCAATTTTGAATTAAAGAAAAAATTTAGAGATCTAACATTAGATGTAATCGGTGAAGATAGATCAAATAAAATCTACAATAAAATTATAAACCTTAAGAATTCATCAAGTGTTAATGAAATCTTTAAATTGATAACTGATCCAATTTAAATAAAATTTTTTTAACTATTATAATATTCATCAAACGATTTAAGAATATGATTTACATCACTATCTGAAATATCGAGATGCATAACCATTCTTGTGGTTGGAAGGGGGTCATTAATAACTATACCTCTATCCATTAAAAAGGTTGCTAATTTTTGACCATCTTTTTTTTGAGGTGTAAAGAAAACCATATTTGTATTTTGTTTAATATCACTATCACCACTACCATTGACATACTTTTTTAATTCACTGGCAAGATATTCAGCTCTTTGCTGATCCTCTGATAATCTTTTTATATTATTCTCAAGAGCATATATTCCAGCTGCAGCAAAAATACCTGCCTGTCTCATTCCTCCACCTAGCATCTTTCTCCATCTCCTTGCTTTACCTTCTAATTCCTTAGGCAAAAGAAGCACTGATCCAGCTGGAGTTCCCAAACCTTTTGATAAGCAAATTGAAACCGTGTCTGCACAACTAGCAAGTTCTTTTTCAGAACAACCTAATTTAGTTACAGCATTAAAAAAACGTGCGCCATCAAGATGTGTTGAGAGATTATGTCTCTCTGCTTCATTTTTTGCATCATTCATTTTATCTAAAGAAATAGCATTTCCCCAAACTGTATTTTCCATACAAACTAACTTTGAAATAGGACAGTGCGAGTCATCTGGCTTAACAGCTCTAGAAATATTATCTGGTAGCATTTCATTATCATCTCCTGTCTCAATAGGAGTAATAGCTATGCCGCCTAAAACTGACGCTCCTGCAGCTTCATCAATATAAACATGATAAGAGTTTCCAATTATGATTTCCTCTCCTCGAGCACAGTGGGATAAAACTGAACATAAATTACTCTGGGTGCCACTTGTCATCAATACACCAGTATCCTTACCTAGTCTTTCCGCAAGCATTTTTTCAAGTTTATTAATCGTTGGATCCTCACCATAAACATCATCACCAACTTCAGCATCTGACATTATTCTGCGCATTTCAACAGATGGCCGAGTTACAGTATCAGACCTTAAATCAATTAAATGATTGGTTTGATGAGAAATTTTTTTTGATAAATCATAAGACATGTTTTTTTTTACATAGTTATTTAGAATAATTCTAGAATTTTTTTTACTTCTGATATCATCGACATTGCTGCCAAAGACGATGACTTTGGATTGTTTGGCAAAGGCTTTCCAAAAATTTGAAAATTTGAAGATCCAAACTTCCCGGATATCTTCAATTCATGGATGTTTTCTGTAATTGAATTATCAACAATAAGTGTAACTTTAGTTTTATCAAAACCAATTCCTGACAAAGCAATAGTTGCTGTAACATTAGCATTTTTTGGATAAAGTTTTGAAGCTTGCCTCGCATTGCCAGAAAAATGTATTTGGGAACTACTTTTAAGATTTTTTAAGTCTAAAATTTTTTCTGCTCTTGAACCTACCCAACCATGTGGTGGCTTCCTGCCAGTATAGCAAACTTCATATATTTCATCATTTTTTGCAGATGTTAAAATATCAAGTGAACCAATTGCTCCAGATGCTATTATAAGTTTTGATTTTCCTTTGACTTCAGATTTTTTAATTTTATTAAAAAGTTTATCATCAGCTAAAGCCCCAGAAGAGAGTGTAATAAAATTTATACCTCTACAAAGTGCATCAGTTGCATAATCTATCAAAGAAGAATGACCTGCACAATCTAAGATCAAATCAGGATATTCTCTATATTGATCTATTGAATTATATATCTCTAGATTTGATTTAAGAACCTCTCTCGCAGCCTCCTCTCTACCAGGTCTGCATATTAAACTTGTTATAAAAATCTTCTCTTTTTTAAGATTATCAAAAACATATTTTCCAATTGCCCCAAAACCGATAATAGCAATTTTCATCATTTATATGCCTTTAAGATTTTAACCAGTGAGGTATCGGTAATTTTTTCTCTTTCAAAAAATCTGGATTCCATAACTTTGAAAAATATCTTGAACCTGAGTCACACAAAATAGTTACTATTGTTTTCCCAGGCCCTAACTTTTTTGCCATTTTAATTGCGCCTGCTACATTAATGGCACTCGATCCACCCAATAGTAATCCTTCCTGAGAATGTAAATCAAAAATTACTGGTAAGGCTTCTTCATCGGACACTTGAAAAGCTTGATCAATTTTTGCTAAGCTTAAATTTTCTGTAATCCTTCCTTGTCCTATACCTTCGCTTATTGAATTTCCTTCTGATTTAAGTTCCCCATTCTCATAATAGTTATACAAAGCCGAACCTAATGGATCACTTAGTCCAATATAAATGTCAGATTTATACTCTTTCAAAGATCTGCTTATTCCAGCAATCGTTCCGCCTGAACCTACCGAGCAAATAAATGCATCTATATTTCCATTTGTTTGCTTCCAAATTTCAGGTCCTGTCGTCTGATAATGACCTTCTTGATTGGCAATATTATCAAATTGATTTGCCCAAATTACTCCACCACTAGTAACTTTTGAAAGATCGTTAGCTAGTGTTTCTGAATACCTA
>CABYVI010000014.1 GCA_902522415.1 uncultured SAR116 cluster alpha proteobacterium
CAGACCTATAATGGGCCGGTTCGACTGGTTGGTGGTGATCGTACGGTGTCAACGACGAACAGCAACGTTGTTTTTGCGAGCACGGTGAACAGCGACGGTACGGCTCGGGCTTTGACGGTAACCAATGGGACAGGCGATACAACCTTTAGTAGTGCGATTGGCGGCAGTGCTCCTGTAAGTACTTTGACGATAACATCGGATCAGTTAACCGCTGGAGCGATCACGCTTAATGGTGCCTTGACGGCAACGCTTGGTGGTTCGAGTACGATATCTGGTGTGATTGCCAATGGTGCAAGTACGGCGAACCTGGTTAAGGCGGGTAATGGCACCTTAACGTTAAGTGGTGCCAACACCTACACGGGTACTACAGCAATTAATGCCGGAGATCTCACCGTTAGTGGTTCTCTGCATGACAGTACGGCTGTCTCGATTGCCTCGGGTGCGGATTACAATGTCAATGCGAGTGATACAGTTGCTTCTATAGAGGGAGCGGGGAACATTGTTCTTGCGAGCGGTCAGACATTGACGGCAGGCGATGCTAACAACAAGACATTGAGTGGAGTGATCTCGGGTGCTGGTAATTACATCAAAGCTGGATCTGGTATACACACGTTAAGTGCATCGAACACCTATACAGGCACGACGCAGGTGAGTGCGGGTACATTGACCGTTTCTGGATCGGGACGATTATCGGATAGTACTGCGGTGACAGTTGACAGTGGAGCGACGTATAATGTTGCGGTGAGTGACACGGTGGCTTCTATTGCAGGAGCTGGTAGTATTACCCTTGGCAGTAATACGTTGACCTCTGGTGGCAGCGATGCGAGTACGACCTTTAGTGGTGTCATCTCGGGAACAAATGGTAATATTATCAAAGCTGGTACAGGAACACTGACACTCACGGGCAATAACTCTTACACGGGTTCGACGACAATTTCAAATACAAATGGTTTAATTAAAATTGAACGTGATGCTCCATTAGCTTACCTTGGATCTACATCTGGATTTACTGGACCCGGTAGTTTGCATGTTTTACCCATTTCCTGAGTTTAATGTTAATGTCCTAGCACTAGTATCACTATTGATAGTCTGATAGAATCTAATATTATCATTGGAAGCAGTTATACTTCTGTCACCTCCGTTTACTTCAACTGGCATGTATATATGTATTTCATCGCCTATTGACATATCCTCATCTAAAACAAGTTTTGTATTTGTTGTTGATCTTCCAAGATAAAATTTGTTAATTAATGTCCCTGTAAAATTAATATCTGACATTGATAGTGTTGAACTGAAGTCTGTGTTTGATGGTCTAATTTGTATATGCCCTGGGCCTGTAATGGTTGTGTTATTTAAAAATGAATGCGGACTATCATTTGTTAATCTGAGATAACCAGATTTTATAGTTGTTGCTCCTGTGTAATTGTTATTACCATAAAGCTCTAGCCATCTATTACTACCACCCCCTTTTGAAAAACTTGCAGGTGACGTTCCATCTAATATCCCACCTGCAATACCGTAATTTGAACTTTGTGAATTACCGTAAATATCAACATCCAGTAACCCCGCTAATGTAATATTTGAGCTTGCTTTGAAAAGTTTTGAATCAGAAGTTAAACCTGATAATTCACTGTTCCCACCTACAGCACCCGAAAATACAATTTCTCCGCCTGATGATGTCCCAGCTGATACGGTAAGAGACCTTGCTGTACCATCACTATCGACAGTGCTTTCAAAAAATATATCATCATTGCTTGTACCCGTTGTTAGTGTTCTGTCCCCACCAGACAATACAACAGGTCCATTATACCTTTGATCACCAGTAGTTGTGATGTCATTGGAAATGTTTATCGTTTGTGAATTTCCAGTTTTACCCACTGTAAGTAAAGTGAAATTACCAGCTAATTTGGTTGTTGATATAGCTGAAGAAAAATTACTACCTGCTGACTCAATCGTCAAACTTCCACTACCCGTTATACCTGATGTAGCACCCAGGTATGCTGTTGGATCATCATTAACAATTTTGAGCGTGCCAGCATTTACAGCCGTTGAACCAGTAAATGTGTTATTACCGCTTATCGTTAATGTACCACTTTGAGCCTTGACAAGATTTGCCGCGCTTGCTCCATCTGTGATTGCTCCAGAAATAGTGCTTGTTGTCGAATTGTTTACAGTCAGAGCTCCGTTTAGTTTAATGGAATCAGATGTCAAAGCCCCAGTTGTAACAGTAAGACTACTTAGCGGGTTTGTGCCACCAACAGCTGCATTTAAATTAACCTGACCTAAAGAACCGGTGCTTGTATTAATTGTAAGCCCTCTAGCTGTCCCATCACTATTGATGGTGCTTGAAAAGTTCACTCTATTGTTTGTATTTGTCGTGAGGGTTCGGTCTCCACCTGTTATAACAACAGGCCCATTGTATTTTTGCCACGCTTGACCAGTGGTCACATTAGCTGCAAGGTTAATATCTTCAGAATTTCCGTTTCCTACTGTTAATCCTTGCCAATTGGTACTTCCACTTCCTCCTCCCATCCATACGTAACCCCCATTAGTTGACAAATCATTGTTAAGATTTACACCCCCACTTCCATTTGCGTCACTGTCACTCCAAAAAACCAGATCTAGATCGTTATTGCCGGAGAAAATGGTTGAATTGACTGTGACATCGTTATGAGCTTTTAAAGTTAAAGTGCTGTCACTGCCACTGGATTTTGCTATTGAAGCATTGACAATTATATCACCATCACCATTTCCGTCACCAGTAGAACCACCCGTTTGAATTGTGACATCTCCATTTGTCAGAGCTGTACTAATATCACTCGCTAAAACTTCACTTGTAGCATTCGATGTGTATGTATCATCACCTGGATCATTATCATTAAAGGTAGTGCCTGTTGCAGAAGAACCAATTACAATGTTAAATGGATCTAACAACCACTCACCAGACTTCCCATGCATTGATTTTACTGATGTTTTTATGCCTTTTGTAATCAGTTGGTAGCCCGAGGTTTCTATTTTACCACCATCACCAGAAATTGAGCCCCCTTTTGCTAACATAGTTCCTTGAGCTAAAGTTTTAGATTTAGGATTTTTAATATCAGACCAAACGACGACTGTTCCACCATTGCCGATTTGTTCAGCACTGGCATCAACCAAAGCACCTTTTTTGACAGAGGTATAAACTGCTTGCCTTGTTCCTTCATTACCTTGCCAGTCACCACCAATTAATATTTTTCCTCCGGAAGTATCTGACTTTGAAGAGAGTTTTGCATTACCTTCAATAACAACTTCTTTACCAGTAATTGCTATCAGCGCTTTTTTATCTGCCTTTGTTTTAGCTGTAACCTCTCCAGCAAGCTGGACACCTCCATTGTCTCCTGCATCAATTGATACAATTCGTGAATTTATCTTTCCTGAATTTCCAATAAGCCTGATAACACCATTTTCACTCACCAACCTTTTTGCAGGGGCTGGTGATGCTATTGTTTGCTCTACCAAGTCTTGGACAGCTGAAGCTTTTAAGATGACCGATCCGTTTTCAGCATAAATTCCTCCAGTATTTTCAATTGTATTTTCTAAATTGCTTGCCCTAACGGTAACAGATAATGTTCCACCCTCACCAAAAGATAACTCAGCGTTATCGCCACTAACTAAAGCCACTGATCCCAATCGGGCTTCAATAGTTCCATCATTCTTTACATCAGTTGCCATTAAAGCGACATAATTACCCTGAATTTTTCCATTGTTTATAATTTTGCCTTTTGTGTTTGCAGAAAATTTTAAACTTTGAGAATTAAAATCTTTGTTATTTATTTCCATTGTTGAGGCAACAAGTCCGCCAACATCAACCTTTGCATCCTTTCCAAAAATCACTCCACCAGGGCTTTGAAGAAAAACCTGTCCATTTGAGGTTAACTGGCCATAAATTTTTGATGGATCAGCTGATCTAACCTTATTCAAGGAAATAGATTGAGATGAAGGTTGATTGAAGTTTACCTTAGCTTTTGATCCGATATTAAAAGTATCCCAACCAATAATTGTTTTTTCAGTTGTTTGATTAATCTCCATTTTACCCAAAAAGGCCTTTATCTCAGCAGAGCCATCGATAAGTTTTCCGTTTGAAGGTAATGACGATATCGATATCTCTTCAGCAAAGAGAAAAAAGTTAAAAATTGTTAGGAATAAAATTAAATTCAAACGGAAAAAGGATCTTGAGATCAAAGAGTGACTCAAAAAATAATTTTTTAATTCTTCTTTTTTAAGCTTGTGAACTATCAACTCAAAACCCGTTTAAAAAATAAAAAACTTAATTTAATGTTTTTTGAAAAAGAGTAATTCATTCCCAAAAAAAATTTTTTTACCCTACGGGTAAAAAACTTTGAATTTTACGTTGAATTTTTATTTTGGAGAAGATTGACTCATAAATCGAAAACTGACTCTTTCGATTCTTAGAATATTTTCTTTAAAAAGTTAAAGATTTTTGTTTTTTCCAGTAAAGGTTCGTATCAAAATTTTTAGATGTATAGCTTAAATTACGTCGATTCGATTAAACCAATTTTTTTGCAATCGTTGGATATTATACAAAACTTAAATTATTGGACTAAACAGAAATTAAATTTTTTATGTTCACAAAATGTGAAAGTTTGTAATTAATGGAGGATTTTAATATTAAAATACTAATAATTCATTAAAATTTACGGTTGAAGAAAAGCCAAAATCTTAGCTTTTTAAGTGTACCATCTCCATCATTGCCATTATTGTTGCTTCCAGGGTTTTTATCCATACGCCTTCCAGCATAAAATCCAAAATCATAATCATCAGAATTGATTAAATTAAACCCAATTCCCGCCCCTTTAAGTTGATAATTATTTTCTAAGTTTTCATTTTCTGAATTCCAATTATTCCATACCCTGTTATGCAATGTTGTTGCACCATGGTCATAAAATATCAAGCCCTGCCAATTATTTGAAAAATTTCTCCTTATTTCTGTTCTTAAAACTGCTCCTGTATCACCCATACCTTCACCAGCTGGGTACGCCCTTACCCCTGATGGACCTCCCAGAGAGAACTTTTCTGATGAGTCTAAATTATCAAAAGAAACCTGCCCATTGATTGCAATATTTACATAATTTTTTTCGCCAATTCTTTGAAGTCGCCCAAGACTGTATTCAATTTTTGAAAAATCACCATGTCTGTTTGCCGTTTGACTATCCATTGAAAGATCAGTTTTATTACCAGATAGGTTTAAATTACCTCTTTTAAGAGAAATATTACCAAAATTTACAATTAATCCCGGGGTACCGTCATCAAAGTTAAGATTTATACTTGCTACATCAACTGTTTTATCAGCGCTTATACCTGCTAATGTTTTATCCTGAAGCTTTTTGTGGGTTAAGGAAAACCCTGTCGACAAGTTAATATTACCAAATTTTGGAAGCTTTTTAAATAATTTAAAGGCATAATTATTAGCAGTACCTTCTGCTTTCACGTCTTTAAACTGTTTACCTAGCTCATAATCTAGAAATGAGTAGCTTAAATCAGCCCTTGTTCCGTCATAGCTTATAGGGAAATTAAATCCTAAAGAAGTAAAAGTAATACCTTGAGATTTTAAACTCGACAAAGAAAATCTATCACCTAAATTAAACAAACCATCTAAGTTAAACAAGCCTGAAAGCCTTTTATCTCCAGCAGAATTTGATCCATGGTTGTCTAGACGAACAGATCCTGAGATAAGTTCTGTATTGCTCATACTTACAGCAATATCAGTTTCCCCAGGCCCCATTCCTGCAATAAGTGATGCAGCGGCAGTTATTCCAGGGACATCATCCAAGTTTTTAATTGATTCCTCAAGTTTTGGAACATCAAGCATTTCACCTACAACCTGACCTCTCAAAATATACTTTTTTGCATTTTCTTTTGATAAATTCAATTTTTTATCAGCGTTTTCACTTTCAAAAAACTTAACGGAGCCAATTTTTCCTTCCAAAATTTGAATACGTACAGCACCTTTATTTAATTCTTGTTCAGGCAAATAGGCCATTGCCCAAAACCCTCTTGATCTGTATTCTTTACTGACCAAAGATGTTGCAAATTCTAGATCATTAAAATTTAAGTTTTTATTAATAAAATTAGATAAAATTTGTCGTAAATCTCTAGATTTAACCCTAGTGTTTCCTCTGAATTCAAATCTTTTTACAAATACGGTAACATTCTCGTCAACTTGAGAAGGTTCTTTAACTGGTTTTGTTGCCTGCCCCCACTTATCTAATAATGATCTATCCGCAGGCATACTAGAAATTATGTCTCCAGCTTTAGGCTGGCCCGCATACGAAAAGGAGGAACTTATTAAACCTGAAATGATAATAACACTCACTCCAATAATGTTTTTTTTTCCAATTAATTTTTTATGATTAGAATTTTTAGTCTTAATTAGTTGTTTTTTATTATTCATTTATTTGAAATTTTCTAAAAAATTTAAATCAAGTATGATTATACATTAAATAATTTTAGTAAACTACAAAAATCTAAATTTTATGGTGCTTATTTTATTTTAAATTTTGATTCATACTCTAAAAATTAATAATGCAATTTTATACTTTAACTATATTTTGTTAAAATAAATTTTTTTCAATATTTACAATATATTATATAATATTTTATAATCAATCATGTCTCATTTGATCCAAATATTTGGTCTAGTTTTATTCTTAAGTAGGCAGCCATTTTGGGGAATGGTGGAAGGTTATTGGCCTGAGGAAAATTACTTACTATGTTCAGCCTAGTATTATTAACTTTTAGCGCAGAATCTACCATGGCAGCACCGAAAAGAACACTCAATCCAAGACCACCACCGTTATAGACACCTGCATAATAAACCTTGTCATTTAGTTTTCCAAAAACTGGCTTCCCATTTCTAGAAACAGATATGAGGCCACTCCAGGAATTTTCAAAATCAATGTTGCAAAATGAAGGAAACCTTTTCAATAAACCTTCTTTATGTTTCTCAATGCATTTTCTAAGATTTATTTTAGAATTTAATAAAGGTTCACTTGTGTTTCTGATCATTATACGATGATCATTTGTATATCTTACTGTTGCACCAGTTGGCTTAACAGACAAGACCCCCCACGGCTTTGGGTTACCAATTTCAGAACACTCTCTATTCGTCAAGGGTCTTGTTATACTGGATGTTAAAATTAGTGGTATTGAGTGATTTTTCTTAATTTTTAATTCTGGCAACCAAGCATTAGTTGCAATTATAATTTTTTTTGCATTAATTTTAAAACCCTTGGATGTGATAGCTTGAGGTTCACGATCAATAGAAAAATTTACAATTTTAGTATTCTCATAAACATTAGAATTTTTGCATATTTTGAAAACAAGACCTTGTAATAGTTTTTGAGGGTTAAGCAATATTCCACCAGATGTTTTTATGGCATATTTGTAAAAGTTTGTTCCCAATAAGTTTAATAATTCTTTCTGATGGAATTCGTTAAAATCAATACCAACATCAGTTAAAAGGTCACGGAACTTTTTAAGTTTATAGAACTCATTATTATTTGCAGCAGCATGATATTTGCCTTTAGCAGTCCAGTCACAGCTAATACTATTTTCTGTAACCATATTTTTTAATTCAGAAATACCTGCTAAGTTGAGTGCATATTTCTGTTTATACTCTTTAATGTTTGATATAGTAGTTGCGCCATTGTTCAAGGTGGAGTCTACAAGAAACCCTGAATTCCGAGAACTTGAACCTTGCCCAATTTTACCTGCATCCACCATGATCACTTTATTAGTTATATTATATTTTTTTAACTGGTTCAAAGCAGATAGACCTGTCAAACCTCCGCCAATTACCAACCAATCAGTATTAATATCTTCATTTAAAGATGGAAAATTTTTATTGTTGTAATTCAAATTTGGATTGGTTTCCCAACCAAAACTTTGAAATGTATTCATTTTTTTATTAATATATTAATAGTTAACTTCATAAAAATTATAGAGTAGCTCAAAAAATGTGGAAGGTAAATTATCATATTGTTTTTGAATTAATTAATGGTAAAATTATTCAAAAAAATAATTCAATTAATATTAAAAACCCTCAAGTAAATACTGCAAAAGAAGCTGAAAATTATATACTAAAAAAATATAAACATAGTTTTCAACCTCTCGTAAACAAAGATGATATTTTTATACCTATAAAAAAAGAAAAATTTGTAATAGAATGCATAAAAAAAGTAGGTTGAATGTATAATGACTAATAATAAAACACCAGGGGAAGTTTTCAGAGAACTTTTAAAACAAAACACCCCTCTTCAAATAGTTGGTTGCATTAATGCTTATTGTGCTGTTATGGCAGAAAAAGTTGGTCATAAATCTATTTATTTATCCGGTGCTGGAGTAGCCAATGCATCTTTTGGCATTCCTGATTTGGGCATCACTAGTTTAGGGGATGTTGTAGAAGATTCTAAAAGAATAACTGGCGTAACAAATACTCCATTACTAGTTGACATAGATACTGGATGGGGTGGTGCTTTTAATATTTCAAGAACTATCAAAGAGCTTTCAAGAGCCGGCGTTGCCGCCATTCACATTGAAGATCAGGTAGGGCAAAAAAGATGTGGTCACAGACCGAATAAAGAAATGGTTTCAACTGAGGAAATGGTTGATAGAATCAAGGCTTGTGTAGATGCAAGAGAGGATCAAAGTTTTTTCATAATGGCTAGAACTGACGCATTTGCAAATGAAGGAATGGCAAGTTCAATTGATAGATCGATGAAATATATTGAGGCGGGTGCTGATGGAATATTTGCTGAGGCTATGACAAATATAGATTATTACAAAGAGTTTAAAGAAAAGGTGAAGGTTCCTATACTTGCAAACATGACTGAATTTGGAAAAACACCACTAACTGATTTAGATCAACTTAAATCTGTTGGCGTAGACATGGTTCTCTATCCACTAAGCGCTTTTCGGGCTATGAGCAAAGCTGCTTTGAATATATATCAAGCGCTTATTTCAGATGGGCATCAAAAAAATGTATTGGATAAGATGCAAACTCGAAATGAGTTGTATGATTTTCTAAACTATAATTCTTATGAAGAGAAACTTGACCAACTCTTTAAAGCAAAAAAATAGTTAGTTTTAATCTAATTGTTAAATTTTTAAATAGTTCTCAACTAATCTCGACCAAAAAGACGCACCAATGACCAATAAGTTGTCATTAAAGTCATAGCTTGATGAGTGAAGAGGATTTGCAAAATCACCTTCAGTGCCATTACCGATTAAAATAAAACTAGTAGGTTTTATTTTTGAAAAATGAGCAAAATCTTCTGAAAAGGGCATTGGTTCTCGATTTGTAATTATTTTCAAGCCTAAATCTTTTGCAGCTTTAAATGACTTTGAAAGAGTTTTTTTTGAGTTTACAGTTTCAATAAATTCATTTCTAAATTTTACTTCAATTTTAATGTTATGAAGTTTTGATATTCCATAGCAAATTTGCTTCAAATTTTTTTGAACACTAATTCTATCCTTGGAGTTGAAAGCCCTGTAGTCCCCTTTCAATAATGTGTTTCCAGGCAAAATATTTCTTGATCCATCAGTAATAAATTCTGTAATAGAAATAACTGCCCCTGTTCCAGGTTTTAATTTTCTAGAAAGGATTTTTTGGATAGCAATTACAATATCTGAACCTACTAAAATACTATCTACTCCCAAGTGAGGCATGGAAGAATGACCTCCCTTACCTGTAATATTAATTTCAAAAAGCGTTTCACTTGCACAAATCACTCCTTGCCTTGAAGAAATTTCACCTAATGGTGCTCCAGGCAAGTTATGCATTCCAAATACTTCTTGGGCAGGGAAACGTTCAAAGAGTCCATCATCCATCATTGCTTTTGCTCCAAGACCATGTTCTTCATTTGGTTGAAAAACAAAATATACTGTCCCTGAAAAATTGCTTTTTTGTGATAAATATTTTACTGCCCCCAATAACATAGTTGTATGACCGTCATGCCCACATGCGTGCATAACTCCGGAATTTTTAGATGCATGTGTATGATTGCTAGTTTCTATTATTGGCAGTGCATCCATATCGGCCCTAAGCATTATTTTTTTATTACTGGTCCCTCTTTTAAGAACGCCCACTAATCCTGTTTTACCAACACCAGCATACACTTCCAAATCGAGAGTTTTTAATATATCAAATATCTTCTTAGATGTTCTTACTTCTTTGAAACCTAACTCAGGGTATGTATGTAAATCTCTTCTAAATACTTTTAGTTCTTTATATAAGTATTGAAGGTCTTTGATAGAAACTGATATTTTATCCATTAATTATCACATCATCTATACTGTTTGGAAATGGTGTTATACACTCATAACCATCGTCTGTAACTATGAAACTATCACCAACTTGAACCCTAAATTTTGAATCCAAAGTGATGGATCCATCTATTGCCAGAACCATACCAGGCTTAATAATTGTCTTATCACCATAAACAATTTCTGGTTTTTCTAAAAAACTAAACCCTGTGGCCCTGCCACATCTAAAAGGATAGTCAAATCCTGCTTGGGAAATTACTTCTGCATATGATTTGTGAATATCTTCAGCAACCGCACCTGGTTTCAATAATGATAAAGCAATAGACTGACTTTTAATGGCTAAATCATAAATTTTTTTCTGATTTGAATTTTGAATTTCTCCAAGCCAAAATGTGCGATCAAATCCAAGCTTAAACCGATTAAAGTTAGTCATACCACAAAAACATAAAAAAACTGGGTCACCAAATTTAATTTTTTTTGTTGAAGCTCTGTGATGAGGCATTGAAATATTTTCCCCAGATGACATTATCTGGAGAAAATGTGTATTTGGAGACATATTAGAATCATTATAATATTTTTTTAGTAAATGTGCAGCAACTCTGGTTCCAGCAGCGGAAGTTGCTAAAGCTACTTCATATTCTTCAACGCCCTCGGAAATTGCATTCTTACCTGCATTCATCATTGCAATAGCAACCTGACCTGCATGACGAGCAAGATTTAGTTCCTCTTCTGATTTTATCATTCTGATATCGGAAATTATGGGAATGATATCCAATGAAATATGATCAGATAAAAGAGATTTTATATAATTGTGGATTAGAGATGGTATTGAATTTTTTTCGAGTGCAATTTTAGACGCTTTATCAAAAGCACCCGGTAGGTAATGTCTCCATTCGTCATCTTTACCATCGTTCCAAAAACTTATCTTATCTACACTGGCTGATAAACTGGCCATATGCCTTTCCATTTCAGGTGTTATAAGATGACTTTCATTTTCTTTGCAAACAAGCAAAATTGTTGGTCTTCCAAAATCCATGTGGAGGTAATCATAGTAACCAGTAAAATAATAAATTGAATCTTCATCAGTAATAATAGCTAAATCTATGTTATTAAAATCAAGTTTTGATTTTAAGATATTCATTCTTTTTTCAAAAATTTTATTTTTCATTAATTTCCCATAATATGTAGAAAAATAATTCTTTTCTTCTTTACTTCTCTATGCTCAAATAAATAAATACCTTGCCAAACACCTAGCTGGATTACACCATCTATAACACTTAGTGTTATATTTGAATTTGTTAGAACAGACTTTATATGAGCAGGCATGTCGTCTTGGCCCTCTATAGAATGATTATAATTACCATTCATGGGTACAAGGTTTTTAAAAAAAACCTCAATGTCTTTCATAACATCGGGGTCAGCATTTTCTTGAATAACTATAGAAGCGGTTGTATTCAAAATACTCAAGTTAAGCAAACCATTTTTAATTTTAGACTGATGAACTTTTTTTTCGACGAGTTTTGTAATATTTTTAATTTTTATTCCTGAGGATAAAATTTCAATTTTATTAGTATATTGTTTCATAAATTGAATTCACAAATAAATTATTTAGTCTGTTTATTAATTCAAATAGTATATAACTATATGACTAATAAAATATAATATTTTATCAATAATTTAAACTGTCATTATGATTGATCTTATTCCGGTAGATGTTTCAACCTTTGGTATACTAGGCTGTGTAATTGCAATTGCATTAGGTGGATTTTTAAGAGGTTTTCTTGGTTTTGGCGCCGCTTTACTTATGGTCCCCATTCTATCAAGCATACTCACACCAGCAGTTGGCCTTGTAATAATGTATTTAGTAGAAGTCCCAACAGTATTGTATTTGATGCCATCTGCTCTTAAAAAAGGTAAAGTTAAAATTGTACTGCCAATGATTTTGGCTCTTCTTGTAACAATTCCTATAGGATTTTATTTTGTTGTTTCTTTAAACCCTGAAACAATAAGAATAGTTATATCTGTTATGGTTATCTTGATGGTTGCCCTACTTGCCAGTGGTTGGAAACCAAAAGGTGAAATTAGTTTGTTCACAATGATTATGGGAGGGGGCTTCTCTGGACTTGTTAATGGGGCAGCAGGTGTTGGAGGACCGCCATTTGTAACAGTTTTGATGGCAAGAAATGATGATGCTGAAATTACCAGATCAAATATTATAATTACAATGGGGTGTATGTCTTTACTAACCACATTAACTCAATTTTTATATGGAATGATGACAGTTAATTTATTGATTGTAAGCATATTTGCTTTTCCAATTTATATTGGATTTACATGGTTAGGAGCCAGATATTTTGATTTTTCAGGAAATAATTATTTCAGGAAGGCTGCATTAGTCATGTTGATAGTAATTGCTATAATAACAATAATAATTAATATTTAATTTAAATCCTTAATTAAGATATTAACTTGCATGAAAGAAAATTTAGATATTGAGAAACTGTTACCTGCAGTGAAAAATGCAGGAAGTAGGATTATGGAAATTTATAATTCAAATCCTGAGGTTGAAATTAAAAAAGACGGGAGTCCCGTTACAATTGCTGATAAGGCAGCTGAAAAAATTTTGCTTACTAAGATTAAAGCATTATTCCCAAATATTTCAATTGTTTCAGAAGAAAATCCTGACAGTCATTTAATTAAAACTTCAGAAGAGTTTTTTCTTGTTGACCCTTTGGATGGTACTAAAGAGTTTTTAAAGCGTGATGGCAAAGGTTCATTTACTGTAAATGTTGCATACATTCGGAATAATGACCCTGTTTTGGGAATTGTGTTTGCCCCTGCGTTGAATAGACTTTTTTATACTAATAGCAATGGTATTGCATTTGAAGACAATGCAAACGGAATTAAAAAAATTAAAGTTCGACAGTCTCTGAAAGAATCTATTGTAGCTGTTGCAAGCTCCTCTCACCAAGACAAGAAAACTGCAGAATGGCTTCATAATAATAAAATTTTTAAAACAGTGTCAGTTGGATCTTCTCTAAAATTTTGTTTAGTAGCTTGTGGAGAGGCAGATGTTTATCCAAGATTTGGACCAACAATGGAGTGGGATACTGCTGCAGGAGACGCTGTTTTAAGAGCTGCAGGTGGTAAAGTTGAAAATATAAATGGCACAAAATTTAAATACGGTAAAAAGAATTTTAAAAATACTTCTTTTATTGCGAAAGGTGACTTCTAGATTTTTCATAAACATTCAAGTAATTAGCTTGAAATTCTTTTTCACTATTGTTAATTTCGACAATTAAATTATTATTTTCTTCACTTGGCGAATATATAACACCAGTGTTAGGAGTATATTTCACCCATCTTTTCTTCTCAAGATGCATAACTCTTCTTCTTACAGTTTCAAGAGGTATTGCAGAGAGATCAGACAATAAAGTAAGTGTTAATTTTTTTGAAGAAAAATTAGTCCCAAAAGAATTATTCCAATAATCTAGAGTTTTTTTATATTCAGTGGTTTGACTTTTTAAGTTGTCGCTCAAAAGAGATGTTAAGTGATGCCAACAAACAATTTGTAAAATACAACTATCAATAGCACCTCCTAATTTTTTATTTATTAAACTTTGCCTAAATACAATCGTCTGTAAAAAACATAAATGTATAGTCGAAAAATTTTTGTCAATAAAGTCTGTTGTAACTTTCATTCTTTTGCTCAAAAAAATATAGTTTTATAAATAAAAATATATCTATATTTCTACTATACACATATTTATATTAAATTTAATAAATAGTTTTATTTGGATATGCAAACTTATAGCAATAATGAAAATTTAGATATTTGGGTAAATGCTGATAAATATTTTAAGAGAGGCAAGCGTTTTGCTATAGCTACAGTTATAAGCACTTGGGGAAGTTCACCTAGGCCAGTTGGAAGCCAAATGCTTGTAACAAGTGACAATGAAATAATTGGATCAGTGTCTGGAGGATGCATAGAGCATTCAGTTATTCATGAATCAATTGGAATAATTAACGGTGCATTACCTAAAGTATTGCATTTTGGTGTTGGTGATGAGAAAGCTTGGGAAGTAGGATTAACTTGTGGAGGAAAGATTTCTGTTTATGTTGAGGATGACAAATCTATTGTAAATCTTCTAAAAAAAATGATCTCTGCTATTAAAAATAGAGAAGAATTTACAATTTTAAAAAATATAAAATCTCACGAAAATTTTCTGTATTTTCAAGCTAATAATAAAATCTGTGGTGTAAATAAAAATAACTTTGTAAAAGACTTTCGTTTTCAGGATATAGAAAAGGGTATTTCAAAAGATAAACAATGGTTTGTGACTTCATACTTACCAGAAACAAAAATAGTGATTGTGGGAGCGGTTCACATTACTCAATACTTAGCAAATTTATGTAATATTTGTGGGTTCTCAGTTGATATTATTGACCCCAGAGAAACTTTTGCTACAAAAAAGAGGTTTAAAATTGGTAAATTAATAAATCAATGGCCTGACGAATATTTCCAAGAAAATACAATAGATACTAATACAGCTATTGTAACTCTTACTCATGACCCTAAATTAGATGATCCAGCCATATATAATGCATTAAATAGTAGTGCTTTTTATATAGGTTGTTTAGGCAGTAGGAAAACACATTCCAGTAGAATTAATCGGTTAAAGAAAAAAGGGTTTACTAAAAAGGAAATTGAAAGAATTAATGGCCCAGTAGGTTTAGATATTTTTGCTAAAAGACCTAGTGAAATTGCTATATCTATAATTGCACAAATTATTCAGTTAAAAAATAATTTATAATGTTGATTAGTATTGGATAAATAATGACCGATGCAATAATTTTAGCTGCAGGAGATTCAAAAAGATTTGGCTCAACAAACAAGTTATTTACGCAATTATATTCAAAGCCATTAATATCTCATGTGGTCAATGAAATATGCAAATCAAAAGTTAAAAATATCTTTGTTATTACCGGGAAAGATCATGACCTAATATGCGATGTTTTAAATAACTATAGAGTCAACGTAATTAAGAATCAAAACCATATTCTTGGAATAAACTCTTCTATATCATTGGGCATTGAAAATTTAGACCCAGTAAGTAATTCAGTTATGATTTGTTTGGGCGATATGCCTTTATTACTCAGTAAAGATTATAATAAACTATTAAACTTCAACAATAATTTTGGTGGAAAAAACAAGATAACAGTACCATTCAATTCTAATCAAAATGGTAACCCAGCAATATTTGGAAGTAAATTTTATAAAAAATTGCTATGCCTTAAAGGTGATGAAGGTGGTAAAAAAATTATTGATGAAAATAATAAACATTTGGTAAAGTTTTTTACTGATTTTAAAGGCTTTTATTATGACATAGACGTAAAAAATGATATTTTAGAACTTTCCTTAAAATAGAGATTATTTTTTATAGTTCATTGCATTCTTATTCCACCCATCATTTTTAGTCTTGGCATCTTTATTTCCGTATTCATTGGCATTTTTATTCCATTTATCTTTAGTTTGATTTTTTAGTTTATTTGAGGTGTGTTTTTTATCAACCTTTTGATTTGGGTCGTAATTAAGTGCATTTTTATTCCATTTATCATCCGATGAAACTATTTTTTTTTCACCATATCCCAAAGCATTTTTATTCCACTTTTGATCAACCATTATATCTACCTATTATTAGAATAAATTTTTATACAACAATTATAACATTAATTAATTATTATGAAAATGACGCCCAACAGTTATGTTATTAAAACCTATTTTCTCATTAATCTCATCTATTGCATTTTCTAATTTGTTTTTCTTTTGAATGGTTTTGTCCTCAAATTTCAACTCATAGTGGTCAGAGCTTTCTTCCATAAAGTTTGAAATCCCAACTCCTATAAGTCTGTAATTTTTTGAATTTTTTAGTTCCTTATCTAATAACTCTTCAGCCTTTGAATAAATGTGATGAGCCATGTGGAAAAGCTGATTTATTGAAACAGACCTTGTTATTAATTTAAAATTAGTTGTTTTTAATTTTAATGTCAGTGTTTTGCCAAAGAGATTTTTTTTCTTTAGTTTAAGTGATAATTTTAGGCATAGTAAATGTAATTCATTTTTGAGTTTATCGTCATCTTTTTTATATGAAAATGTTGTTTCAACTGAAATACTTTTTGTTTTATTTTTTCTAATTACAGGCCTGTTATCAATACCCTTAGAAATATTTAGAATTTTTTCTGAGTTGCTTCCTAAAATATTTTTTATATCTTTTATTGGTGAAGATTTTAAGTCTCTGCACAAAAATATATTAACTGAGTTCAATTTTTTGACAGTAGATTTTCCTAAGCCAAAAATGATAGAAACTGGTTTTTCTGAAAGCCAGTCTTCAGCTTCTTTCTTGCCAAGAACAAAAAATCCGTTTGGTTTATTCTGCTCAGAAGCTAATTTTGCTAGAGATTTATTATATGATAAGCCTATAGAAACTGTAATACCTATGCTTTTGTAAATCTCTTTCTGTATTTTCAACATTGATATCGCAGGTATACATTTATGAAGTTTTTGAGTGCCAGACAAATCAAGAAAAGCTTCATCAATTGAAATAGGTTCTATAATCGGTGTTATTCTCTCCATTATAAATCTAACTTCTCTACTTATTTTAGTGTAGTACTCCATTCTTGGCTTTATGATTATTAATTGTGGACAGAGTTTTTTTGCCTTAAAAATTGGCATTGCTGATTTTATACCATATTTTCTTGCTTCATAACATGCTGCAGCAACTACCCCTTTTTCACTACCTCCAACTACAACTGGTTTTTGTTGTAGATTTGGATTGTCTCTTTTTTCAACCGAGGCATAAAAAGAGTCACAATCTAAATGAGCAATATTTAAATCGTTTATTTCTTGATGACTTATGATATTGTTAGCATTGCACTTTGAGCATTTTAATGGGAGTTGGTCACTTTCCCATTTCATCAAACAACTTGAACAAATATTTGTAAAATTTATCAATTCTTTTCAAAATTCTTTTTTATTTAAAATGTATATACCGAATTATAAAATATCTATATATTTTTATATATGAATCTTGCTGCATTAAATTCTCCAAGCTTTAGATTATATTTATTTGGAAGTTTTATAGCTCTTAATGGTCTTTGGATACAAAGGATTATTATAGGGTGGCTTGCTTGGGAGATTTCAAATTCACCATTTTATGTTGGAATTGCTGCCTTTTTGAGTCTGGCTCCAACAATTTTTAGCGGCCCAATTTTTGGTGTTCTAATTGATAGGGCAAATATAAAAATTGCTTTCTTTTTATCATATAGTGTAATGATTTTATGTTCTTCAATATTATTTTTTCTCATTTTAACTGATTTACTAACTATAAAATCATTGCTTTTAATTTGTTTATTTATTGGAATTATAGCTTCAGCAGCTCACCCAATAAGAATGTCTTTAGCACCTAGACTAATTGATGAATCTCAAGTGCCATCACTTGTTGCCTTGACTGCAGTTAATTTCAATACATCAAGGCTAATTGGACCAGCAATTGGAGGTTTTTTAATACAATATTTAGGAGCTAGTGGCACTATTCTCATTTCGATTTTTACTTTCCTGCCAGTGATGGTTTTTATTATGTTTGTAAAACCTAGAGATTTAATTTCTGATGATAAAAACAGATCTCTAATTTTTGATTTTTTTGAAGGAATAAAACTAATTTTTTCTAACTCTATTATTAAATTTTCAATAGTTTTGAGTGGATTAACAGCTTTTGTAGGTAGAGGTGTTTTAGAAACTTTACCTTTAATATCTGAAGGTGTGTTTAATCAAGGTCCAACAGGATTAGGATTAATAACTGCAACTGCTGGAGCAGGTGCTCTTTTTTCTTCTATAGCAAAAGCGCTTGGAAAAGCAGAAATTTCAGGTACAAATATTTCAAATAGTACTCTTTTTGTAGCCTTAACAATTCCCATTGTTGTTTTATTAATAGGATATGCAAACAGCTTTTTAATTTCTCTTTCTTTAATTTTTATTTTAGGTTTTTTAGCAACAACTATTGGTATCTCTATACAGTCTAAAATACAACTTGAGATTAAAGATGTTTTTAGAGGAAGAGTAATGAGTATATGGATAATGATTAATATGGGATCTGCTGCATTTGGATCAATTATATTTGGTTTAGTTAGTGATTACTTAAGCATTCAAATGAGTCACACTGTATTTGGCTATTCATTTATATTCTTTATTGTGTTTTTAATCCTATTTAATAATATTAGTATTAAAACTAAAACTGCATTTAAATAGTATAAACTCTATGAGCATAGAAGAAATTAAAAGAGACCTAACAATTCCAGAAAATTGGGATAGAAGTGGCCTGCCAAGTTGGACTTACCATAATAAATATTTGCTAAAAATAGAGGAGGAAGAACTTTTTCATAAGCACTGGCAATTAATTTGTCATCAATCAGATATAAGTAATATAGGAGATTTTATTACCTTTGACATTTGTAAAGAAAGAATACTCATTGTTAGAGATAAAGAAAAAAAAATTAATGCATTTTATAACCTCTGTAGACATAGGGGATCAAGAGTAATTCAAGATAAAAAAGGCAGCTGCAATGCTATAGTTTGCCCTTTTCATGGATGGGTTTATAATTTAGATGGTTCTTTGCGAGGGGTATCAAAGCCAAGTTCCTTCCCATCTTTGGATAAAAAAAAGTTTGGTTTGAAGAAAGTAGAATGCGAAATATGGAAAGGTTTTGTGTTTATTAGATTAGGTAAAGGTCCACAACCTACTGTTAAAACATTACTAGCCCCTTTCTCAAAAGAGCTTTCATATTATAAAATTGAAGAAATGGTCCCTGCCAGCAAAATATGGTCTCAATATTCTGATGTTAACTGGAAATCTGTTAGAGATGTTGACAATGAAGGTTACCATGTTGCTATGGCACATCCCTCATTGCAAGATCTATATGGAAAAAATTATTTTGATGAACCATTTGTAAATGGTATCTGTAAAACACATGCATCTTTCAGTGGGAAAGGTGGTAGGAACTGGAGCGTTAAAAACTACAAGAAATTTAGTACACCCGCCCCACATATCCCAAAATTTCTTCATAAATCTTGGAATTATTTTGGACTATTTCCAAATGCGGTAATAGCAGTGACACCTGAGAGCGTTCAATTTTATCAAGAATTTCCAATTTCAACTGATAAGACTTTACTTAGAGGCGGAATTTATCGTCATAAAAAAGAAAATAGAAAGCAAAAGGTGGCTCGTTATCTTAGTAACAGAATTGACAACCATACTGTAGAAGAAGATATTCAACTTACAATTTGGTCAAATGAGTCTATGCAATCTAAAGCATTTGATGGGTTTTATTTATCAGATTTAGAGTATGGAGTTAGATCACACCATGACCACTTAAGACAAGTTATCCCTATTCTTAATTCAAAAGAAGAACCAAAAGGAAATTCGATTTTTGAGTTAAATAAGAAGATGATCAATAGCAATTGAAGATCTATTTTTGAAGATTGTAATTACAATTTTATTAATTGAAATATTTTCAAATAGCTTATAATAGTTATTTTAGGTCTAAGTTATTTATAATGGTCTATATTTAGATTAATTAATATTATCAGACTATTCCATAGGACAAAGTTTGGGGGGAACTTTGAATTTTTCAATAAAAACAGAAACAATAAAGGGATGGCGTTTATTATCAGTTCCATTTATATTTAGTTTGCTTCTTTTAGCTGCTCCATTGACTATGATGTTTTTATTAAGCTTTTGGACACAAGATTATCTGACACTTGATAAAACATTCACTTTAAATAATTATATTGAAGCTGCAACTCAACCAGTTTACAGACTTCTTTTTACTAGATCACTTTTAATATCTCTTACAGCAACTTTTTTCACTGTGGCTTTAGCATTTCCAATGGCTTATTTTATTTCTTTTCATTGTGGTGAAAGAAAAGCTTTGTGGTTATTTTTAATAACTATTCCTTTTTGGACTAGTTATCTAATTAGAATGTTTTTATGGAAAGTTATATTAGGATATAATGGTGTTTTAAATTCATTTTTATTGTGGTTAGAAATGATTACTGAACCAGTAACTTTTTTACTTTATAATGCAAATGCTGTTGTTTTAGCCTTAACACACGGATGGGCACCATTTGCTATATTACCAATTTTCGTTTCTTTAGAAAAAATTGATCGATCACTGTTAGAGGCTAGTAAAGACTTGGGTGATAGCCCCATAGATCAATTTTTCAGGATAATTCTTCCTTTATCTGCACCTGGTGTAATTGGAGCTGCCTTAATAATTTTTATTCCAACAGTTGGCGATTATATTACACCAAAACTTGTAGGTGGTACTGATGGCTTAATGATAGCAAACATGATACAGGTTCAATTTTCAAAAGCTAACAACGCTCCACTCGCTGCAGCTTTATCAATGTCCTCACTTATGATTGTTTCATTTATTTCTATAGTTTTTGTACTCTTTAATAAAAAATATTTGAGGAGATACTAACTTTGTCAAATTCAGGTAAATATTTAAAAATTTTTGCATTCAGTTATTTAGTAT
Organism: uncultured SAR116 cluster alpha proteobacterium; assembly: GCA_902522415.1. Lineage (GTDB taxonomy): Bacteria > Pseudomonadota > Alphaproteobacteria > Puniceispirillales. The sequence goes on from CABYVI010000014.1 coordinate 20,917, forward strand.
TTTTGTATGCACCATCCCTTTTATTGCCAATTTTTTCATTTAACAAAAGTCAGGTTATTGCTTTTCCATTAACTGGATTTTCTTTCCAATGGTTTGAAACACTTCTATATCAAGATTCTCTTCACCAAGCTCTAAAAAACTCTTTAATTGTTGCAATTTCATCATGCATACTTGCAACAATTTTGGGCACACTCGCTTCACGAGCTACAACACGATATGACTTTAAAGGTAAACAGGTATCCCTTACATTTATACTTGCACCTCTTATTTTACCAGAAATAATAGTGGGGGTTTCACTTTTAATAGTTCTTATACAACTCGGAATTACATTAAATGTTTGGAGTGTTATTCTTGGTCATACATTACTGCTTACACCTTTTTCAATAATAATTATGAATTCAGCATTTAATAACCTAGACATAAGTTTAGAAGAAGCTTCTATGGATTTGGGTGAAAATCAGTTTGGAACATTCTATAGAGTTATTTTGCCTTTGGTTTTACCAGGAATAATTGCGAGCCTATTAATTGGATTTACTTTGTCATTAGACGAATTTATTATAGCTTTCTTTTTGACTGGGACAGATACCACTCTCCCAGTTTATATTTGGTCACAATTCAGATTTCCAAAAAAATTACCAACTACAATGGCTTTAGGTACAATTCTTCTCATAGTATCGTTAATTTTACTCTCTTTAAGTGAGTACTTTAGAAGGAGAACGTCAAGGTCAAACAATTCTATTTTGGAAGAGTAAATAGTTTGAGCGATGAAGAAAAATAAGGATAAAATATGAGCAATCAAGTTGAAGTGCAAAATGTAATTAAAAGTTTTGGTTCAGTTAAAGCTGTAGATGGAGTTTCACTGGAGATTTCAGAAGGTCAGTTTTTTTCATTATTGGGGCCATCAGGTTGTGGAAAAACTACTCTTTTAAGACTTATAGCTGGTTTTGAAGTCCCGAATTCAGGGAATATTTTAATTGATAACAAGTCCATGGACGGAATAGCACCTAATTTCAGGCCAACGAATATGGTTTTTCAAAATTATGCAATTTTCCCTCATCTAAATGTAGAGGAGAATGTTTCATATGGTCTTAGGAAAAAAAATCTTTCTAAAAATGAAAAATCAAAAATGATAAATGACTCTCTTGATTTAGTAGGTCTCTCTGGTTTAAATCTAAGATCTTCAAATGCACTTTCTGGAGGCCAAAAGCAAAGAGTGGCTCTAGCAAGAGCTTTAATCCTTAAACCTAAGGTTCTTTTGTTGGATGAACCTTTATCAGCTTTAGATAAAAAACTTCGTGAACAAATGCAATCTGAGCTTCGTCACTTACAAAGAGCTGTTGGTATAACTTTTGTTTTAGTTACGCATGATCAAGAAGAGGCTCTTACAATGAGTGACAAGGTTGCTGTTATGTTTGATGGAAAGGTCGAACAAATTGCTTCACCTAGAGAATTATATGAAAAACCATCTACTCAGAGAGTTGCATCTTTTATTGGAGCAATGAATTTTACTAATGGAAAAATATTAAACTCAGGGAAAGTATTGAAAATTAAATCTAATATATTGGGTGAATTTGAATTACCAATGAACCAAATTTCAGGGAAACCAACTGATGAAAATATTGAAATTGGCATTAGACCAGAACGAATTAAAATAAACCCTGTTAAAACAAATTCTAAAGATTTAATTGACGGTAAAATTATTGATATTTCATATTTTGGAGAAACTACTTACTATAAATTAAAATGTGGAGAGAGATCTGAAACATTAAATGTTTCAACACAAAATTCTTTTGGCCAGATGGATTATAAAATTGGAGAGTTAGTAAAGTTTGAAGTAGATAATAAAAGTATAGTTGGTTTCTATAGTTAAAATCAGAGACAATTTTCATCGTCTCTGATTAAGATTAGTTTTATGTATTAATTAAAATCCACTTTTTATTAATTCCCACTCTTTAATCATTTTTTCTCTTAAAGCAGGTGATGTTGGTGATTGCCATAGTGTATTCTTTGAGTAGCTTTCTAATGAACCAAATCCATTCTCCTCTCCGATGGCATCCATTACTTTACTATTGGAATGTCCATAACCCCATTCGGTAAGAATATATTCAGCAGATGAATCAGCTAACCAAGCATCAATAAAGTCATATGCTTTTTGTTCAGAACCAGGAGCATCTTTCATCATTGTGTAACCACAAACCCATGTTGAAGCACCTTCTTTTGTTTCACGATTCATAGCAACTGGAAGTCCATCCCATCCAAGAGTTGCTGCAACTTCATTCCACGTCCATTCTAAAAGAATTTCACCACTTTTCATAAGTTCGGCGCCTTCAGCTC
>CABYVI010000015.1 GCA_902522415.1 uncultured SAR116 cluster alpha proteobacterium
TTTGGCCAGCTTCTGTTATTTATAATTAACAAAATATTTTTTAAATTAAGCTTTTTTTTAAGATACAGAGATACTTCAATTAAATATAATGCTCTAATGATTGATGTTTTATCAGTTATCCCTATTCCAATTGAATTCCTAATTATAAATTTGTTTAAAAGATCACTTTTATTTCTCAAAAATTGTTTTGAAAAAGCATTTGAGTTTTCTATTTCATTCTGAACTTCAAATAAATTTACTCTGTCAAATCTAAATTTTATTTGCTCGCCATTAAAATCGACCATGTCCATAAGTTTGTATTTAGGAAAAAAAATTTTTGTTTTTTTAGTATAAGAGAGAGTTTTAACCATCCACTTACCTACATAATTGCTATCTAAAACAAAAATATTTTTTACATTCTTTTTAAATAAAATAATAAAGAATGTCCTAAATGTCATATTTTCTATAAATAAATTCAATTAATTAAACTTTCGAGTATTTTTATTTATTTGGCACTATAAACAGTTTTGCCTACTAACATATCACAAACTATTAACAACCAAATTTGATGTGTATTCTCTATAATATTATAGGCCTTACTATCAACCCATAATGAAATATCAGATAAGTTTGATAATTCAGTATTTTCAGCAAAACCCGTTAAAGTTGTTAAATGCAAGTTTTTCTTTTTACCATTTTTCGCTGCATTTAAAATATTATTTGATCTACCACTCGAAGAGATTAATATTAAATGGTCTCCTGTATCAGCATAAAAATCAACAGCTCTTGATAACCAATTCTCATACCCATAATCATTAGAAAAACAGGTAATTAGATCATACTCGTTAAAATTTATAGTTCTAATTCCACCTTGTTTAGTAAAGTCCACAGAAACGTGACTAGCTATTGCAGCACTTCCACCATTCCCAGCAATAATTACTTTGTTATTAGTTTTTTTAACTTCAAGAAGACTGTTTTTTAATTCAATTAATTTGTTACTTACATCATTTTCAATAATTGACTTTCTATATTGATTAATACAATCCAAAATAAAATTTTTATCATTCATTATTACTGCTTTCATTTTAAGATTTATTTGTTTTTTATTACTCAGAAAATAGATATTTTCTGAAAAAAGCTATACTACATACCATTTATTATTCAATAATAATTTTTTCTATTCTAATTATAAATTTCTAAAAAAATTGTATTTACATAATTAATTTTGAGGCCTGTTCTAGCCTATCTATTGCAGTATCAATTTCATTAGTGTTAACAGACAAAGGTGGTCTTAGTCTAATAGATTTATCTTTAGTTGGATTAACAATCATATTATTTTTAAATAATTCATCAACAAACTTATCTCTTAAAGAGTTATTTTGGAAATCAAATGCAACTAAGAGCCCAGCATTTCTAATATTTTGAATGTTTTCGATTTTCTTCAACCCTTTAATTAATTGATTCGATCTATCTATTACATTCTGTAATATTTTATATTCCTTATAAGCCTTTATTACATATTTACATCTGACCATATCAATTAAATCAGCATCCCAAGTAACTTCCAATCTTATAGGCTTATTAAAAATATTACCAAAATTTTTATTTACCATGATTCCTGAAAGCTGAGTTTTTTTTCCAAAGACCAATATGTCAGGCACAATATTTAAATTTTCAAAATACCAAGTTTTACCTGTTGCACCAAATCCAGTTTGCACTTCATCAAAAATTAATGGTATGTCATGTTCAGTAGCTATTTCTCTAATACCTTCAAAAAAGTCATCCGTAAAATAGTGATCACCATAAGTACATTGAATCGGTTCAATTAGTATTCCACCTATATCTCCTTCAGAAATAATATCATTTTTAATTTCTCTTAATACTTCGTGTACTTTTTTTATTGTATTCTGATTACCGTTCCTAGAGGAAGTTAGTACTGTGGGGTTATAATATCGTTTCCAATTTGATCCAAGAAAGCCATCCAATCTTTGATTAACAGGCTCGAATCTATCTGTAACTAAACCACCATATCCGTTAATACCATGAAAACTTCCCTTAAAACTTATTATTTTTTTGTATTTATTATTTTTATAATCTAAAGCAGTTTTTATTGCAGCTTCAATCGCTAACGCACCAGTACAGGCATAATGATAATAGTGGAATTTATCCATTGAAGTGAAAGATTTAAATTCCTTATCAAATGAAATTGCCTCATCTGAAGCAATTTCATTATTAACAATTTTTTGATGTGATATTCTTTTAATATCATCATGAAACGCTTTGTTCTCATAAATTGGATGACTATATCCTAATGATAAAGTTGCATATTGGCCAAAAAAATCAAGAATGTCTTTGTTAGAATTTTTATCAAAAATAAAACTATTATGACTTTTTTCAAAATCTATTCTAATGTTATATCTACTTTTTCTGTTCATAACTTACTCATATTATTGTTTAAAGTTTAACTTAAAAAATTATCTTCATAATTTTTACTTATTTGATCAAGTTTTGAAATAGCCTGTTGAGATGCACCTTTATCAACAGCAAATTTTCGCCTGAGCAAAAATTCTTCATCTTCAGATAATCCAGATGTAGGAGGTGTCCACCCGCATCTCTTATAAATATCTAGTGATAATCCGTCCACAATATTTTTTCTAGGTACTTTTTGTTTCCTCATTACTTTATTAGTTACTTTTGTTCTCCTTGTTTTAGCAAAACTTTCAATTTTTTTGATATATTGGTCTGGTGATTTTACAAAGATTTCAAAAGGGATTGTTATTAAATTATATTTAGTTCTTTTTTTAAAATTTTGAGTTAACTTTATTTGATTCTCCATAGAAAATATAGTGCGATCTATATTGTTTGATTGTAAAAATAAATCTTCCCATCCATAGGCAAAGTATGGCAGTTGTTGATTTTTATATTCAAAATGTATTTGAATATCCCTTGGGTTAAACAAAAGTCTTTCAAGATTATAATATTGTTGAATTAACATAAATAATGGATGTCGAACGACTTCAATAAATGTAATTCTATTTACAAGTGCTTTCTGTAGAGGCCTACTCATAGATAAAAGATCATGTGTAGCTAAATTTAATATCGGCTTAAGTTTAGAAATTCTTTCGGGAACTACTAAATCACCTTCTTGAAAAATCCTTTTTAAATATTTTATTGGATACGGGTTACTAAAGATACCTGATAAATCAGTATACCTGAAATTTACATCCCTTCCCATCATACAATTATAAAGCTTTTGATCAATTAAGTTATTGATCATAGCAATAGATGCATCTTCTGTAATTTTACCCATATAGAATAATCTACAGATAAACTCTATTTCAAATACGTAACTTAATATTTCTACCCTTTCAAATGAAGCTATTATTGAAGATATCATTGATTTGCCACATCCAGGTAAACCATCAACAATAATTATATCTCTTGCTAGATTGCTATTCCTAACAATTGTCCTTTTCTCTAATTTTTTCATATTTTTATAATTCTATAAGATCATTTTCATAGAACTCTTTTTTTGCTTTCTTACCTATAACATTATCCCATTCCATTGGATTTATTCCAATAGCAGGTCTTTTTGTTGTAATGTTTTTTTCAGTAAAAGTGTCATTTTTTTTAATTTTTTTTAAAGCAACTATAGATTTTCTTATTGCTTTTAAGTTTTTCAATTCACTGGGGTTGGGTCTTTTTTGGCTACTACCTAAGGCATCCTCAATATTTCTAATAGATTTAACAAAATTACTAAATTCGTCAGGATTAAGACTTGCTTTGTGGTCAGGTCCAGGTAAGTTTTTATCTAATGTAAAATGTTTTTCTATAACTGAAGCGCCCATTGCTACTGCTGATACCGCAACATCATTACCAATAGTATGATCCGAATAGCCAACATTCAATTTTAAATCATGCTTTATTGTCAGCATTGATTTGAGATTTACATCTTTCATTTTGGTTGGATATTCAGAACTACAATGCAAAATACATATGTTTGATTTTTTGGTTCCATTTGATACTAAAATTTCAATTGCATCGTTAATTTCTTTAAGTGAGGATATACCAGTAGATAAAAGTATCTTTTTATTAAATTGTGCAATTACTCTTAAATAAGGAAGGTTATTTATTTCTCCAGAAGGTATTTTGAAAAATTTTACACCAAGTTTAAATACCTTTCTAATACTGTTAACGTCAAATGCAGAACATATAAATCCTATATTTTTTTCATCACATAATACTTTTATTCTTTTTAAGTCTTCAAATGATAATTCAAGTTTTTTTAACATCACATATTGACTATCCACTTGGTTTTCGTCAAATTGGTACTTTGCTTTTTTAGCATTTGGAGTTACAAGACTTTTAGCATCAAACATTTGAAATTTTATATAATCTGCTTTACACTTTGAGGCCATTTTTACTAATTCAAATGCTTTTTCAATTTCACCGTTATGGTTAACCCCTGCTTCTGCTATTATTAAACAGTTTGAGTTTTTCATTTTAAATCTCCAGACTTAATGGAAGAAGTGACTTAAAAAATTAAATTAACATATTAATTTATTGTTTTTCTTTATCCAAATAATTTATAATATTTTTAGTATGATTAATATAAAAAATTATTGCTCTCCAGAAATTTCACATGCGATAATGTTCCATCACTTTCATGGTGATAAGCATTCAAAATGTCAAGGGAGTATAAATGAAAATGAATTTGATAGAATTATCAATTTTTTAAGTCACCATTATAATTTAATTAATGCAGATGAATATATAGAAAAGGTCTCTAAAGAAAAACTTAAAAATAATGATGTTTGCCTTACATTTGATGATTCTTTAAAATGCCAATACGATATTGCATTCCCAATATTAAAAAAAAATAATTTAAACGCTTTCTTTTTTATTTATTCTTCTCCATTTTTTGATAATCCTGACCATCTTGAAATATTTCGTTATTTTAGAAATAATGCTTTCAATGATATTAAATCATTTTATATTGAATTCTTTAGTTTGTTGGAAAATAAAAAAGAAATAAATTATCATTCTATAGAAAAAAATTTTAAAAAAATTAATTATCTTACATCATTCCAATTTTACTCTTACGAAGATAGATGGTTTAGATATTTAAGAGATGTTGTTTTGGGCAAGGTTAAGTATAATAATATTATGTTTGAAATGATAAAAGCCCGTAATTTTAGTATTAAAGATGCGTCAAATAACCTTTGGATGACTAAAGAAAATATAAGTGAACTTAGTTCACAAGGTAATATTATAGGATTACATTCTTTTACTCATCCAACAATAATGGCAAACTTAACGTATAACGAACAAAAAAATGAGTATTCAAACAATTTTAAGCATTTATCACAAGTATTAAAAACTAATGAAATCATATCAATGTCACATCCATGTGGAAGTTACAATGATGATACTTTAGACATTTTAAAAAATCTAGGAATAAAGGTGGGCTTCAGATCAAGCTTAAATATCAAAAAAATAAATTCTAACCTAGAAATTCCTAGAGAGGATCATTCTAATATTTTATGTGCTATTAATAATTAATGGATAAAGTAGCTTCAATAATTTTTTGCCTAAAAAATAGAGAAAAATTTACCTATAGATATTTAAAATTTTGTAACAAATTTAATTATAAACATAAATTATATATTCTGAAAGAACCAGATACTGATTTAAATTTTAATAAATTAAGCCTTAATTTTGATTTTGAAGTGTTTGAATTAACCAAGAAAATAAAAGGTATGGCAGATATATTTTTCAATCTAAACTTCTTTCTTGAAAATTATGAAAATTTTGAACACAAATATTGCCATTTTGTTGAAGACGACAATTTTGTTTTTCCCTCATCTTTAGATGAAATAAATAATACTATGCAAAACAATTCAAACATTGATGGCATGATAGGAAAAGCATTTTTACATGACAAATTTGGTTCTATTCTTAATCACTATAATTTACCTTATTTAAATTATGATGACCCTTTTAAAAGACTGTTAAAATATAATAAAGTTGGTGGATTAACATATTATAGTGTTTTTAGAACAGAAAAATTTATGTTTATATGCAATAAGGTCAAGAAACTTAAAGATGATAACTTATGCGAAGTTTTATTTAACTATATTGCAGCATTGACAATGAACATAGTAAAATGTCAGTCAATTTTTCTTGCACGAGAGTATCCAAGACCAAAAGTTTATAATATACCAAGCGCAGAAGATTGGATCACATCAAAATTTATTACTAATTCAATAAAAAATTTCATAGATATTTATACAGATTTATGTATAAAAACTAACCTAAACATTTCCCCTAATGAAATATTTAATCTATCAATTAAGCATTATCTCGGAATTAGATTTAATAATAAAGTTAATAAATTTGATATTAATAAAAAATTAAAATTATTTTTTAATAGAACTTATTACAACTTAAATAAAGATGTTAAATTATATATTGATAATATCAAAAATTTTGAGAATATTTTATGAATATTACAGTTTTTACAAGGAATCAACCAAGGCATTTAAGTCTTATTAAAAGTTTGTCACTGATTTCAAATAAAGTATTTTGTGTCCAAGAATGCAATACAATATTTCCTGGTAGGGTTGATGATTTCTTTAAAAAAAGTAAGGTTATGAAGATCTATTTTGATAAGGTGATGGAAGCTGAAAAAAAGATATTTGGAAATATTTCGTTTTCATTACCAAACGTTAGTAACTTGTCAATTAAAGGAGGTGATTTGAGTAAAATTGAATATGATCAGCTTGAGCCAGCTCTTAATTCTGATTGTTATATAGTTTTTGGTGCCAGCTATATTAAAGGCTGGCTAATTGATTTTTTAATTTCAAAAAATGCTTATAACATTCATGTTGGACTGTCGCCATATTATAGAGGGTCTTCGTGTAACTTTTGGGCACTATATGACAAAAAACCCGAACTTGTTGGAGCAACTATTCATAAACTTAGCAAAGGACTTGACAGTGGACCAATACTTTTTCATTGTTTACCTAAATTACAAGGTTATGACACTTCTTTTGACTTTACTATGAAGGCTGTAAAGGTAGCGCATCTTGGTCTATGTAAAAAATTAGAGGATAAATCTATTTTTCAAATAAACGAAGAATATCAAGATAAAAATCTAGAGATAAGGTATTCAAAAAATGATGAGTTTAATGATAAAATAGTTTATGAATTTTTAGATAGAAATGAAGATATTCTTCACAAAGATTTTTCTTACCCTAAACTTAAAGATGCATTTTTTAATTAATTTAAATCTATATTAAAAAACTTTTTCTTAATATTAATATCTTTATACTTTTTCTTGATAAGAGAAATTATCATTTTTATTGTATTATTTTTATAATATGGGTTTTCAATATTTTTTAGTTTTTGTTGAAATTTTGAAGAGTATAACATGTTAATTGATTTTATAATTTTTGATGAATTTAGTTCACAATCTATAACATTATCTGGTCTAATTCTACCATCCTGACGTGGGCCAATATTTATTGTTCCTTTTTTAAAAGAAGAAACTTCTAAAATACCACTAGATGAATTACCCAAAATACCATCAACGTGTTTTAAGCAGGATAAATAGTTAATTTGTCCTAATGACTTTATAAAATATCTATTCTTAAAATCTGAACACTCATTTTTAATTATATTATTAATTTCACTAAACCCAGAATCTGGATTTGGTGCTGTGAAAATAAAACAGATATCGGGAAATTTTCTAATTGCTTTTATCAACTCAAAAAAATCATTGTTAGTATAGTTTTCTAAAGTGACTGGATGATAAGTAATAATTATATTTTTTCTTAAAAAATTAATTTTCAGTATTTCTTGAATTTTTTTCTTTGAAAATAGTTTAATTTTTTTTGCTGCATAAGCTCCCAAGGATCCTACATTGAAAACAAATTCAGGTCTTTCACCAAGTTGAATAACTCTATTTCTATAACTTTCATGAGAAACAAAATGCAAATGGGACAGTTTTGTCAAACTATGCCTAAAATACTCATCGAAAGAACCTTCCGTTAATTCCCCCCCATGTAAGTGAGCTATTGGAAGTCTTAAAAATGTTGCTGCTATTCCTGCTGAAAATATTTCAAATCTATCCCCTAATAAAACTACTAAATCCGGTTTAATTCTTTTAAGACAATCCGTAAATCTTATAATCCCAAGTGCCGTTGATGTAGCATTTCCCGTTTCTGTATCTGAGGCCTGTAAAATTTCTATTTGTTCATCAATCTTAATTGATGATGTTAAAATCTCATTTTGAGTTTTACCAAATTTTTCTAGTGAATGTGAACCAGTTGCAATAAATTTCAGTTGAAAGAAATTATCTTTTTTAATTTCAAGTATCAAATCCTTCAGTAATCCAAAATCTGCTCTGTTACTTGAAAAAAATACTATTGAAAGTTTTGGATTTTTTTTGTTAGTTGACATTGTTTACTCCCTAAAAATACTATTATTAGGCAGATCTTTTCTTACAATTGAACCTGCTGGAACAATACAATTTTTACCAATTTTAACATTTTCATAAATTACCGAATTACTTCCAACAAAAGTACCATCATCAATTTTAACCCCACCATTTAGCGTGGTACTGGTTGATATATGACAATGAGAACCAATTTTAACCTCATGCTCAATTAAAGATTTCGTATTGATAATACAATTATTACCTATACTAGCGCCAGCATTAATCAATGCGTTATGCATAATTATATTTCCTTCACCTATAAATGTCTCAAAAGCTAAATAGGCCCTTGGAGAAATAATTGTTGGAAGAAAAGCATTTAGTTTTTTTAATAAATTAAAGATTTTGACTCTATTATAATTTGATCTGATTTGACCAATTGTTATTAGAGCATTTTTATACTTAGATATCAATGTAGGTAAACTTTTGTCATCTCCTAAATATTGGAAGCTAGTAATACTTTTGTTTATACCCTTATTTTTGTCAATTATACCCAAAATGGTATATTTATTTTGAGATAAAATAACGTCTATTGAAGCTAAACAATGCCCGCCTCCACCAATTAATATAATACTATCCAAATTTTATTTTCCAGTTTAGAGTTTTATTCTATTTTACAGGATTTTTTAATATCCATTCATTATTATTTTTCCCCCATATATGAGGTAGCCTCCAACTATCTATGATTTCCCAAAACTCATTATCATTTATATCTAAATATTCTAAAAATTCTTTAAAATATTTTTTTGGAAATTCTCCTTCATATTTTCTCATAAGGGCGATACCTTCTTCCCTAGTAATATGACCATCTCTTATTTCATGAGCTGCGTCCTCTGAACATCGACCTAAACCGAATTTAATGTACCTTAAATAAAAGTGGAACCCGTCCATTTTGTCATCTATGCTTGTATATTTAGAATAAGTTCCTTCAGTCCTTTCTGGATTTGGTCTAAAACCTGTATTTTCTGCACAATAATAAAAATTTTCTTGGGGTATCCATTTATGGTAATATCCATAAAAATGTTTACCATCAATACCTGCTTTTTTTAAATCTTCTATTTTAGGTGGAGAATAGTATACCAAATCAGCTTTTGAGAAATCTGATTCGTTTAAATAACTTTTATTTTTTAGACCATATTCAAGGAGATCTTCAAATTTGGACCCTTTAAAATGTTGGTCCACCCAATCTTCACTTGGCTTGAATGGACGGTCTAGCTTAGGATCACCAGAATATTCTAACTCCCCGTTTTCACCATAAAAGACAAGTTTTATTCCTAATTTTAATGCCATATGGAAAGGAAAAGAAACTTGACCCAAAACAAAAACATGAAAAGCGTCTCCTAATTCCTCAAGGCAAAGTCTTGCAAGTTTCTTCTGTAAATTACCATTTGGAGTACATAATATATTTGACAACCCAGAATTAATTTTACTTTGCAAATTTGACCAACCTATATCTGTATACTTTAAAGGAGCCCATGTTACAGTTAGTGGGTTCATATTATACTTATATTTTAGTTGATGTGCAACATATGCTGAATCTTTACCACCACTACTTGGTACAATTACATCCCAATATCCATCTTTTCTTCGGTGTTTATTTAAAAGTTCTTCTAATTCCTTTTCTCTTTCAGTCCAATTTATATTATAATTCTTTGTTTCTGAATATTTACAAGCACTACAAATACCGTTTTCATCAAAAATTATTCGGGGTCTTTGATTTGACATAACACATTTTTTGCACCACTTTATATCTTTTGGTAAATTGTTGATTTGCTTTTCAAAACCTCCTTTTATAAAACTCATTTTCTTCCCTTAAATAATTAAATTTTTATACTTTTGAAAAAATCATTAAGAAATTTTAGCCCATCTTTACCGCTCTTCTCTGGATGAAATTGACATCCTAAAATATTGTTTTTTTTAACTAAAGAACAAAAATTAAAACTTTCGTAGTGTGTAGTACCCAAAATTGTAATCTTGTCATCAGGTTGAACAAAATATGAATGGACAAAATAAAAATAAATATCATTAAATTTATCTTTTTTATTCTCAAAGAATAGTTTGTTCCAACCAACATGTGGAATTCTCTTTTGTTTTATAAAATTATCAAAACCAACTACATTACCTTTGAGAACACCAAGTCCTTTTTCGGAGACAAATTCTTCACTTTCTTCAAAGAGAAGTTGCATGCCAAGACATATTCCCATAAATAATTTTTCTTGTGATATAAATTTATGAATTGTATCAATTAAACCTAATTTTCTTAGGTTTTTTACAGCTACAGGAAAAGCGCCCACGCCAGGTAGAATAGCAGCATATGAATTTAAAATTACTGCTGGGTCTGAGGTTACTACACTATCATAACCTAAATAATCTAAAGCATTTTTAATACTATTTAAATTACTCATTTCATAGTCAATAATTGCTATTTTATTCATAAATTAATATCTAATAATTATTTTTTCATTTATTAATATCTAATAATTATTTTTTCATTTATTAATAGTTTTTTTAAATCTACTAAGTTAATTTGTTCAATATTAGATATTGGTCTTTTATTTGATAAATAGTTAGTATTACCTTCTGAAAATTTATTATCAAGGCCATCTTCCTTTAAGGCATATTCATAATGCAATGATGAAGAAATTGCTAGTCCACTAATATCAAAATTTTTCAAAGTTTTTGTTACATGGCCAGTGTTACCTACACCACCACTAACAATGATTGGTATTTGAACAGAATCACATAAATATTTTATTAAATTTTCATCAATTCCCATCCCCGTTCCGTCTCTATCAACAGATACAATCAAAATCTCACCTGCGCCTAATTTTTCCATATATTTAGACCAATCTCTAACCTCTTTATTAGTTCCATTTCTCCCATTATCTGTAAATGCAAAGTATTCTCCGTTACTTTGTTTGATTGCCTCAATACAAACAACTATTGTACTAGAACCAAATATATTAGACGCCTCAGAAATAAGTTTAGGGTTTTCATGTGCTGCAGTATTAATGGAAACTTTGTCTGCTCCTGCCCTAAGAATAGATTTAATATCATTAATATTTCTTATTCCACCACCAACTGTTAGGGGTATAAAAATTTCATCAGCAGTCTTTTTAATTATATCAAAAAGACTATTTCTGCCGTACAAGCTTGCAACTACATCTTGAAAGATTAATTCATCTGCACCACTTTCATAATAATATTTTGCAAAATTTTCAGGTTTCCCAAGAACCCTTAATCCTTCTAAATTAATTCCTTTTACAAGATTAGGGCCTTTTATGTCTATTTTAGGAATAATTCTTTTGGCTAAGCTCATTTAGAATCCAATTTAATATATAATTAATTCTTATTAGAAACTTTTAAATATCTAATCAACTAAAAAGGGACTGCTAGGTAAATTAATTATTGTTTCTTCCAGTTCTTGAGAAACTTTCAAGACCGAAGAGGGACAATTTTTAAATGGTTCTAATTTATTTAATAATTTCCAAGAGGGTCTTGTTTTAATTTTTTTTAAATTTGTGAGTTTTAAAATTTTTTCTTTATCAAAAATTTCTTTATTAATAAAAAGTGTATTAAGCCAATAATTGCTTCTTGCATTTTTTGGTTCTTTGAAAATTTGAACACCTTTAATATTGCTAAAATTTTTTTCATATTTCAAAAAAAGTTTTCTTTTTTTAATTATAAAACTATCCAAATGCTCAAATTGGGAGCATCCAAGTGCTGCATTTAAATTAGGCATTCTATAATTATAACCTATCCTATCATGGAGATACTCCCAATCATGATCAATTTTTGCAGTAGTACTGAGATGCATGGCTTGATCAGCGAATTTTTTATCATTTGTTATTATTGCACCCCCCCCACCAGTAGTAATGATTTTATTACCATTAAAACTAATGGTTCCAGCTAACCCAAAAGTGCCTGTGTGCTTATCATTATAAAAACTTCCTAAAGACTCTGCTGCATCTTCTATAAGTACTAAATTAAACTCTTTAGCAATATCAGTTAAATGTTCAATCCTACATGGGTGACCAAAAATATGAACTGGAACAATAGCACTTATTATTTTACCCGTTTTTTTATTAAATAACTTACCAGATTTTTTGGTTGAAATTTCAGTTAAATAGTCTCTTAAGAATTCAGGATCTATTCCAAGAGTATTTTTTTCAACATCAACGAAATGTGGTGTTGCCCCATTATAACAAATGGCATTTGCAGTAGCTACAAATGTTAAAGGGGGTAAAATAACTTCCTGACCTTTTTTAACTCCTGCCACAAGTAATGATAGATGTAATGCAGCAGTACCATTAACTACTGGTATAACATATTTTGAATTTGTGTATTGTGATATTAGTTTAGAAAATCTATCAACATAATTTCCAACTGTCGAAACAAAATTAGAATCTATACAATCTTTTAAATAATTATAGTCAGTTTCACTAAAATTTGGTTCATGCAAGCTTGCTTCACGTATATTAATAGTTTCTTTTATTGCATTAATTACATCTTCATAATTAGAATTCATTTTTTTCACTAGTTATTTAAATTTATGTTATTGAAATTTTTCTTCTATTGGTATTATGTATTTCATTCCAATGTTTAATTAGTGAACATAGTAATACCTTATGTTGATTTAAAGAATTTGCTAAAGGAGTAAGATCGCAAGTTTGATTAGAAATTAATTTGGAAACGATATTTCCTGTCATCTCACTAAGGAGTAACTCTCTCCCTTTTATTTTTAAATTATCTGGACCAAAAAACTCTCCTTTTTTTATGTCTATGACCCATTTTTGAAAATCAACATTAATAATAATCTTTAAACCTTTCAGTTTTTTTGAGGATCTCAAAATTAATTTAGATTTTTTGGAAAAGTTGAAACTTAACTCACCTGAAACTTCGTAGAAACCTTCTCTTCTACTCTTTTCCCAGAATTTATTTAAATTACTATAATTAGAAGATATAACTTCTTCATTAGTCCACCAACTAAAAAGATCTATAAAATGTATAGAGTTACATGAAATACCCCAGTCATAACCCTCAACAATTGCTTCAATTTTAGCATTCCTAGGAAGATGATTTTTAATTTTCACATGCCACGGCATTTCTTTTCTTGCTGTATTTACCCAAATATTTTTTTTATTTTCAAATAATCTTTCTAATTTATTTAATTGAAAAAGTGATTGTGCTAATATTTTTTCTATGATCCAAAAATTTGATTTAATTTTGTAAATTTTCATAAGCTTTTCGATAATTTTTATTCTAACATCTGCAGGAGTAGAGATTATAACTAAATCAATAATTTTTGGGATTTTAGATAATTTGAAAATTGGAACTATTGAGGTTTTATTTAATTTAAATTTTTTTTCTTTATAAAATTTATTAAATAGTTCATTTTGATTATTGTTTTTGTCATAAATGTAAATTTCAAAATTTGTTTCATTTAAGACAAGACTCTCCAAATGTCTTTTCCCAATACTACCTAATCCTATTATAACAACTTTTATCAAAGTTTTATTTTAAAAAATTAAACATTATATTTGTCTATTTTGTATTTTTGTAAATTATCAATGTCTTGAAACCAGTTAATTGTTTCTCTTAATCCTTCTTTGAGGCCACTTAAACCAGATTTATTAGGTACCCAATCAAGAATAGTTTTTGCCTTTATATTATCTGACAGCAGCCTATCAACTTCACTTTTTTCGGGTCTTATTCTTTCATCATCATTAATAATATTTATATTTTGATTCATTAGTTCTGATATTAAAAAGGCTAAATCTAATATAGAAATTTCATAGTTTGTTCCTAAATTTACTACTTCGCCTATAATTTTATTTGTATTTAAGGTAGATATAAAACCATTTACTGTATCATCTATAAAAGTAAAATCTCTTGTGGGGGTTGTTAATCCAAGTTTTACATTTTCTAATCCTGATGCAAGCTGAATAATAATTGAAGGTATAACAGCCCTTGCTGACTGCCTAGGGCCAAATGTATTGAAAGGCCTTACTATTCCAACTGGTGTTTCAAATGCACGAAAAAATGAAAGTGCCAATTGATCTGCTCCAATTTTACTAGCAGAATACGGAGATTGCCCTTGTAAAGGGTGATTTTCACTTATTGGAACACTTAATGCTGAACCATATACCTCACTAGTTGACGTATGAATAACCTTTTCAACATTATAATCATTAGCTGCTTGAAGAATATTTAAAGTACCTTTAATATTTGTATCTACGTAACTATCAGGTGAATGATAAGAAAAAGGTATACCAATAAGAGATGCTAAATGCATTACAATTTCACAGCCCTCGACTGCTTTTCTTACTCCATTTGGATCTCTTATGTCTCCTGAAAAAATTTCAATCTCATTTTTTATATTGCTATCAATACTATCAATCCAACCCCAATTATTAAATGAATTGTAATAAACAAAGGCTTTAATTTTATACCCTAATTTTACCAATTTTTCAGTTAAATGTGAGCCAATGAAACCATCGGCACCAGTTACTAAAACTTTTTTCATAAAGTCCAACCATCATCTATTATTATGTTTTGTCCATTAATGAACTCAGAATCTTCAGAAATCAAAAATTTTATTGTACCAGAGAGATCTTTTGGATCAAGCATACCTTTTGATAAACATGAAGAATTATATTTTTCAAGAAAACTATCATTTTGGTTTTGAAAAATACCTCCTGGACTAATGCAGTTTACTCTAATATTTTTGTTTTTACAATATTTAGCAAGCCACCTTGTAATACCTATTATTCCAGTCTTTGCAGATGTATACTCTATAGGTGAGGTCATGTAAGTGCCCTCATAGTGTTCAAATTTTGGTGCTGATACCCCCTGTATTGAAGAACATAAAACTAAATTACCGCTGCCCTGCTTTATAAAATATTTAATGAATCTTTGTGATAATAAAATACATGTTCCTAGCTGTAGGTTAAGGTGGTTTGAGATTTGTTCAAATGAAATATCCTCAAAACTCTTTCCCCAGGTTGAACTTTTAGGATATGCAAGGTTAATACATGCGTCCACAACACCAAATTCTTTTTCACAAGCCATAATAGTCTCGTCAATACTATCCCCATTTTTAATGTTCATTTCACTGAATAAAATTGTGCCCTTTGGAAAAGATGATAGCCATTCAGTATTACTTTCACTCTTTAAGTCTCCAATTATGATTTTATGACCAATTCGAATAAGATCAGAAGCTACTTGTTTGCCAATTAAACCAAAACCACCAATTATAATAATATTTTTTTGTGTCATATTAATTTCGAAAACCTCTCCGAAGAACTTAATCAATCTAAAAATTATCTATTTGTCATTAAAAATTCAACCCACTTAAAATCTAACTCTGAATCAATATCAATCGATCTTTCTTCAGGCATTACATACAGTCTTGTTTTTTCCGCAATTACACTTTTAGAACTTAATAAGTTTGTTCTCCACCAAGCATAAATTGAGGCATTTAAATCATAGCTTATAGGTGTATCTTGTCTCCTTACAAAAGTTTCAAAACTTCTAACTTTCAATAACTTAAAACTTTTATCTACTACAGGTAAATGAAGTAGCTTGGTTTTTTCAAAAACACTATATATCTCTTCTTCATTAGTATCCTCCATAATGATCGTTGGTTTTTTGTTCATAATCCTATTAACTGGATCATCTAGATTAAACCCTTTCAAAAGTCCATTTTTAATATCTCTATCTGTTATGGTGCCTTTTAATTTTCCATTATTATCAAGAACAAAAACTATTTGACTTTTTTCATTAAGAATTTTAAGAGAATTTTTGATCCTTTCATTAGTATAAATTATTATATCTTCCCATTTATTTTTTATCCCTGAAAGATAAACAAAACCTTTTTTGTCAACTTCAACTAAATTAAAATATGGTGATCTGCGAGAGAGAGAACCAGTTACTATGTTAATACTTGAATAGCTTTTCTCAAGCGTTTCAACCACACCATTAATGTCCTCTATGGATCTTAATGGGGAAGTTGCATCTAAATCTAAAACAATATCAAATTCTATGTTAAGTTTTCTTTCTGATGTTTTCAAGCAATGTTGAATTGCTGGTAACTTTGGAGAATGATCATCAGCAAGATATTTAGGTCTTTTTATGATTAAATCTACACCTGCTGCCTGAGCAATATCTAAAATTTTATCAGAATCTGAACTAACTACAATATAATCAAACAATCTTGATTCTTTTGCTTGATCAATAGAATGAACAAATAAGGGCTTCCCAAACAATTTTCTAATATTTTTACTTGGAACGCCCTTAGAACCGCCTCTTACACAAATTGAGCAAAGTCTTTTTATACTTTTATCCATATTTTTTTTTCATTTGATTTTTCTGCAGCACTTATAACTTTCAACACTTTCAGTCCTTCATGAAGTTTGCAAGTTCTCCTGCCTTCATTTTGTATTATATCTAAATGCTGATCATAATATGTTTCCTTATTGTCAAAGTCTTTTAGAATATAATCATTTGAACCACTACAACAAAAAATATTTTTTTTTAAATCAAGGTGGTATGATTTTTCTTCGGTAATTACTGTTAATTCTCTTTGATGCAACCTATTTAAATAATCAAGGCTTAAAGAAACGTTTTCACATTTATCCATTGTTAACATTAGCTTAAATATATCTTCGCTATCGCCAGATAACGTTGAATAATGTCCTCCCATAGCAACTAATTTTTTAATATCACCAAACATCCATATGAGATAATCAATTTCATGGCTTAAATCTCTTAAAACACCACCACCTAAACTAACTTTAGTAGAATAGTTCTTCTTGTAGTTTCTTCCACTTCTCCATTCAGGCAAATAAGATCCTACTTTCGCATCTACTGATAAGACTTTTTGTTTTTTTATTTCTTTAAATAATTTTATTAATAACGGATGAAACCTGAGATTATATCCAACAAATATTTGATTATTATTTACCTTAAAATTATTTATTACTTTATTAAAAATTGGCTTTTCTACAAGAATTTTTTCTACTTTATATTTTTCTAAGATTTTCAATGTTCTTAAATGTTCACTTGTTTCATTTGCTATTACAATATATTTTGGATTTACAGCAAGAACTGCTTCATTGATAGTTTTAAATGATCTTAGATGATTTGCGTTCCTGTTGCTAAAAATATAAGTTTTATAACCTAAGTTATTTAAAATTCTTTCATGATTTTTACCAGCTGACCCATAACCAATTATTAATGAATTCATCATTGAGAAAATACTTTTGTATAATCATTTCCAGCTCTTTCGTAATCTTCTATTTTACCAATATCAACCCAATACTCATAGATTGGATAAGAGTAAACTAAACCTTTATCTAAAATTGGTTTCATTAAATCTGTCATATTTAAAAATTTATTTTTTGGTATTTTTTGAATTACATCGGGACATATTACGTAAATTCCTGCATTTACAAAATGCTTTATGTTCGGTTTCTCAATAATTTTCTTGGCCTTTGTATCATCTATTTCCACAACTCCGTATGGAACAGTATAAGCATATTCTCTAACACCTAAAGTGAATTTGGAATCATTCTGTTCATGAAAGTCTAGGAGGCTTTTATAATTGATTTTGGTTAACAGATCTCCGTTTATAACAATTGTATTTTTTGTTATTTCAGAAGATAACAGCCCTAATGAACCTGCTGTTCCTAAAGGCTTATCCTCTTCGATATAAGTAATATTTAGGTTCCATAAACTTCCATCTTGTATAAAATTTTTAATAACTTCAGCTTTATAATTAACAGAAATATATACATTCTGAAACCCTTGTAAACTAATCCCATCTAAAAGAGTTTCCAAAAGAGGCTTATTGCCAATTTTTAGCATTGGCTTTGGACAATCATCTGTAAGAGGAGCAAGTCTTTTTCCTAGACCACCCGCCATAATAATTACAGGATTGTCATATCTGATTTTTTGAATTTCGTCATTATTTTGTACACCAACAATCTTATTGTTTTTATCAATAATAGGGTAATGTTCATAGTAACTATCTTTTAATGTTTCCCTTATTTTTATATAATCTAATGGCTCTCTTAAAACACTAGGCTTTTTATTCATAATGTCATTTATTGATGCATCTTTAGTAATTTGATTTAAAAGTCCTTGTCTAATGTCTCTATCAGTAATGGTTCCAAATAACTCCATATCCTCATTAACAACAAAAATGCACTGAAGATTATCTAACATTTTTATTGCATCTTTGACTTTTAATTTTCTATCTATTAGATATTCTTTCCAATTTTTCATCTTTATATTTTTTTATTAATTAAATTTATTCTATTCAAATTTTGCAACTGTAAATCTTTTTTTTGTACCTATATCTGTAAATGGTATATTAACTATATGCCCAAAAATTTTTTTTTCTTTTATCCATAAAGGGATTAGGTCTTTTTCTAATGAATATTTAGTATTTTGTTTTAATGATGTAAATAAAGATTTTTTCATACAATAAACACCTGTATTAACTAATGAATGGCCGAATGTTTCTTTTTTTTCTGAAAAACAAGTTATAATCTTATTTTTAGAAATTTTAACTGAACCAAAGTCATTTCCTTTTGTTTTAGAGCTTAATAATATGCTTATATCAGAATAGTTTTCTTCATGAAAATTTAATAGTTTAAAGAGATTAAATTTTATCCGAGAATCACCATTCAAAACAAAAAAATTTTTTTTATTAATATATTTCTGGGCATTTAAGATAGCACCGCCGGTTCCTAAAGGATTTTCCTCTTTAGAAATTAAACAATTTTTAAAATTATTATTTTCTATAAACTCTTCAATATCTTCACTTAAATATCCAGTTGCAAGTACAATCTTTTTAATGCCAATATTTGTTAAATCATTAATAAGCCAACTTAATATTGGCTTTCCTGAAACTACAGCTAGAGCCTTTGGAATTTGTTCACTGACTTCCCTAAATCTGGTGCCTAATCCACCACAAAGTATAATTGATTCGTTAATATATTTTGACATATTATACTGAATTTATAATTTTACATAGTTTTTCGATTTTATCTTTTTCTAAAGAAGGAAAATTACCAATGTAAAAACCATGGTAATGTATATGATCAACTTTAGGAAAATTTTTATATAAATCGCCATATAAACTTTTTAAATACGGTTGCCTGAGTTGGTTGCCTCCACCTGCGCTACCCCTTCTAAATTCAATTTTTTCTGACTTGAGTTTGTCCATTAGTCTATCCGTAAAATTGAAATCAGCAGTCTTTGTTACTAGGTTAAAAGCATAATTACTACTTCCCTCCATGCGAAAATCTGTCTGAAACCTTTTGGAGTTTATTTTTGATAAGAAAAGAGAATTATTTTCATTTCGTTTGATGTTATTTTGATCAAGTTTTATTAGCTGGCTTCTTCCCAAAATTCCACCTATTTCAGTATTTCTTACGTTATATGCAGGAAACGAAAAAATAAATTGTGGATTTAAATCTGGATATTTTTTTTTATAGTTATTTCGGAATACTTCAGATGATGATTCTCTTACAAGTCCATGAGAACGAAGCATTCTAAAATTTTGGTACAATTCCTCATCATTTGTGCAAATCATCCCTCCTTCTATAGTGCTCAAATGATGTGCATAGTAAAAAGAAAAATTTGATGCCCATCCAAATGAACCTAATTTTTTATTATTATGTGTAGCTCCATGAGACTCACATACATCTTCAATTAAAATTATATTTCTATTATTAAGTTCATCTAGCAACTTGTCAGATAGACCATTAAAACCCTGAACATGAGTAAGAAAAACTGCTCGAGTATTTTTGTTAATTTTTTCAATAACTTTATTGTTATCCATACCTAAATGATATGGATCAATATCAACAAAAATTGGTTTGAATCCTAACTGAATAACAGAAGCTATATCTGAAATCCAAGTGAGAGGTGGAACAATCACTTCACCACCTTCTGGAAATTTAAGTTTTAAAGCGGCTATGGTCAACATATTTGCCGAAGATCCTGAATTTACAAAAACACTATATTTAACTCCTAACCATTCTGACCACTCTTCTTCAAACATTTTAACGTTCTCCCCTTGGGTCAATTTTGGATCATCTTGACTAAGGTGACTGATAATTTTATCAAGGTCTTCTCTAAGAATATTATTTTGCATTAATGGTAGATTTAGGGCCATTAGGTTTTCCTCTTATAGTAAAGTTTTTTCTATTTGTTCACAAATATGGTGATAAATGGGTAGGTGTAATTCTTGTATTCTAGGAGTTGAATTAGAAGGCGCTTTTATAATTTCATCCGAAAATTCTTTCATTTTACCCCCATCATTTCCTGTTAATCCAATAGTTTTCATATTTAATTCCTGAGCAACTTTAAAAGCCCTTACAATGTTAACTGAATTTCCACTTGTTGATATTCCCCAACAAATACCTCCTCTTTTATAATGTGCTCTGACTTGTCTTTCAAAAACCGTTTCATATTCGTAGTCATTAGCCCATGCAGTGATAATAGATACATTTGAATTTAAGCATATTATATTGACAGGATTTCTCTCTTTCAAAAACCTACCAACAAGTTCACCAGTTATGTGGAGCGCGTCTGATGCTGAACCACCATTTCCAAAAATAAGAACTGGAAGGTCATCATTAATTGCAGAACAAATTAATTCTATTGCATTATTAATGCTATTCAAAGTCGTCTTGTTTTGCATTAATTTATGGAGACTAGTTTGTAATTCGGTAATTTGGTTTTTAAATTCCAATTTCTTCATTCCTAAAAATAATTTGGGTGCCTTCATGATCAATTTTGAATGGAACCCAAACTTTAATCTTAGATAAACTATTTTTAATTTTGGTGTGTAATTTTGGGGGTGCTATAAAGAAGAAAAACCCGCCGCCGCCTGCTCCCATTAATTTTCCACCTAATGCACCATTTTTAATTGCAACTTCATAAATGTCATCAATGTATTCATTTGATACACCATTAGCTAGTCTTTTCTTTTCTTTCCAGCTTTCATTAAGCAACGTTCCAATTTTATCGAAATCACCATTCTTTATAAAAAGATTTCTTGCCTCTTTTGCGATATCTAGAATTCTATAAAGCTGTTGGTCCGTTTTATTATTATTTATGTTTTCAATTTTTCTTTTAGCATGCTTGTCAGCTAATCTTGATATGCCACTAAAACCAAAAAGTATGTGGCTTTCTAGTTCTTTTAGATATTCTTGAGAAAGGTCAATTTTTGTGATATCCCAGGGTCGATCTTTACTCAAATTAATTGCTTGAAATCCACCATTTGCAGCCATAATTTGATCTTGAACACCGACAGACTCAGAAAGTTTTTGTTGCTCAATATATATGGCATCCTTTGCTATTTCGTTCTTAGAAAAATATTCTCCTCTAAGACAAGATAATGAATTTAACAGTCCAACAGTAAATGATGAGCTTGAACCAATTCCTGATCTTGCTGGCAAATCACCATCATAATGAACCTCTAGCCCATTTGAAATATTTTTATATTCTAAACATGCACGAACAGAAGGATGCTCAATTTCACTGACTTCACTCGTATGCTCCATTTTTGAATAAACTATTCTATGTTTATGTTCAAAAAAAGGTGGTAAATTTCTTACTGTTATATAACAGTAATGGGCTAAACCAACCGCTAAAACTAAGCCCCCATGTTGTTCATACCAAGAATTATAATCTGTTCCACCTCCAAAAAAGGAAAGTCTATATGGAGTTCTTGAAATTATCATTACTAGATATTTGAATATTGGTTTCGACGAATAATTTGAAAGGCTTTTTTAAGTTCTTTAATACCTTCACTTAAAGATACTTTAGTTTTAAATCCTGTTGACTCAATTTTCTCATTTGAAACTATATAATTTCGCTGATCAGGATCTTTTCCAATCTCAGAAATTACATATTGAAATTCAGGAACTTCTTTCTTTATACTCTCACATAGCTCTTTTTTACTTAGATTTGCATCAGATAAACCTACATTAAAAGGCTCGCCAACCATTTTTGAATAATTTTCTATTGTGTGAATAAATGCATTTGATGAATCTCTAACATGTAAGTAATTTCTTTTAAATTCAGCTTCAAATAAAACGACTGTTCTATCAATTACTGCTCTGTAGGTAAAATCATTTACTAAAAGGTCTAGTCTCATCCTGGGGCTGGCTCCAAAAATTGTAGCAAATCTGAAAGTAACACTATCTCCTTGATCTAGTAAATATTTATCAATTTCAACCTTTAATTTTCCATATAGTGAAACTGGTCTCATAGGAGTTTTTTCGTCACAAAATACACCTTCTTCACCAACACCATATCCTGAGTTTGTACATGGGAATATAAGCATTTGATCTTTAGCCTTATTTTCAGCAATAAATTTAATTTGATCGAAATTAATTTGTTTAGCACCATCAGGATCTTTAGAACATAATGGAGCACCAGTTAGACATGCTAATGGAATAATACAATCAGCTCTATTAATTTCTTCTAACAACATGCTTTTATTTCTTATGTCATCTCTTATAATTTTAAATTTAT
>CABYVI010000016.1 GCA_902522415.1 uncultured SAR116 cluster alpha proteobacterium
TTTGGCTAAAAAAATAGTTAATGCTAAAAATGGGCAGGATATTTTTAAACCAGAGAGAGAAGAAGCATTAATAAATAGACTTATTTCAATCTCGGGTGATTCTAATCCACAGTTTGTTGAAAATATTTGGAGAACATTGATTTCTGAAAATCTATTTTTGCAAGGTGGATTAAAAATTTCGGTTGGATCCTCTAAAGATGCATATGAAACAGCAAAATGGCATTTTGGAAGAGCAGCTCAGATAGATCTTCTAAAGTCTAATGAAGAGGCTTTTAATAAGTTAGTTTCAGATAATTATGACGCTGCAGTAGTGCCTCTAGACAAAAATTTAAAAGAAACTTACATAATTGATGATAGGATAATTAGAAAAAATGCATCTTCTCCTGTTACAACACGAAATAATCTTTTAAAAATTGCAATATACAAAAAAGATGTTTAGAGGGATGGATTAGTTGACTAATATTTTACCAAAAAAATCATTAAGGGATTTAAAGCCCTACAGGCCAGCTGTTGCAGAAAATAAAAATGAAGACGTTATAAGACTTTCAGTAAATGAGGGTGCATTGGGTCCTAGCCCAAAAGCACAAAAAGCTATCCAAGAGTGGTCAAAACAAAAACACTTATTTCACAGATATCCAGATCAAATAGATCACAATTTAATTTATGAAATTTCTAGGTTGTATGCTTTATCAGAAGATAACATAGTATTGGGTAATGGATCAGATGATTTAATACAGTTGATATGCAATACATTTTTAGATCCTGGAGATGAGGGTATTTATACTGAGTATGGGTTTTTAGTTTTTCCTCAGGCTATAAAAATTGCTGGTGGCATTCCTGTTAAAGCAAAAGATGCAAATTTTACAGTCAGTTTAGAAAATATCCAGAAGAGTATAACCAACAGAACAAAAATTATTTTTTTAGCAAATCCGAATAATCCAACTGGAACTATGTTGGGTTCATTAAGTATAGAAAGTTTTATAAAGAGAGTTCGATCCGATATTTTGATTATTCTAGACTCAGCTTATGCAGAATACGTTGATAACGATAATTATTCTGATGGTGCAAAGTTTGTAGAGGTATTTAGAAATGTAATAATGTTAAGAACTTTTTCAAAATTACATGCATTGGCATCTCTAAGATTAGGATGGGCCTATTGCCCAATAGAGATAGCAAATATATTAAAATCTGTCAGAGCGCCATTCTCAGTTAATTCATTAGCTAGCTATGCTGGAATTGCAGCTTTAAAAGATAGAGAATTTCAAAAGCTTTCTATATCTCATAATGCAAAATATAGAGCATGGATTTTCAATAAGCTTAAACAATACCAAATTGATTTTATACCTAGTGAAGCTAACTTTTTTTTATTGAACTTTAAATCTGAAGAGCAAGCGTCTGGTGCATTAGAATACTTAGAAAAAAATAAAATTTATGTTAGAGGAATGCAGCCATATAATTTAAAAACTTATTTAAGAGTTTCTATTGGAACTGAAATTGAAATGCAAAAATTTTTAGACTGTCTTTTAAGTTTTTTAGGAAATAAAAGTTGAGTGATAAAAAAAGTTATAAGACTGTCGCAATAATTGGAGGTGGTCTAATCGGAACATCATTAAGTCTATCAATTAAAAAAAATAATTTATGTGATGTAATAAAAGTTTTTGACTCCAATATTCAAGTTAGAAAAAAATTAAAAGAGAGACTTTCGCCTAACGAAATTTGTGAAAGTTTAGAAGATACTGTTTTTGATGCAGATTTAGTGGTTCTCTGTATCCCAGTTGGATCAATGAAAGAGGTTGCTAAAAGTATATCTAGATTATTAAAAGATGGTTGCATATTGACTGATACAGGATCAACAAAAAATTCAGTAATAAAAGACGTCAAACCCTACATTAGTCAAAATATATGGTTTATTCCTTCTCATCCATTGGCGGGTACAGAAAACTCAGGTCCAGAAGCAGGTTTCCCAGAGCTTTTTAAGGGAAAGTATTGGGTGATTGTTCCTTATTACTCTATTCCAAACAAGGTAATGGATAATTTTAGTAAATTTTTATCTGGTTCTGGTGCAATAACAGAAATAATGAAACCGGAGTACCACGATAAAATATTAGCTATTACATCTCATTTGCCTCACTTAATTGCATATACAATAGTTGGAACAGCTACTGATCTTGAAGATCAAACTAAATATGATGTAGTTCGTTTTTCGGCAACTGGGTTTAGGGATTTTACTCGTATAGCATCTTCTGATCCAATTATGTGGCGAGATGTCTTTCTTAATAATAAGGGTGCTGTGTTGGAAATGCTTCAAAGATTTACTGAAGATCTTACCTATTTACAAAGAGCTATAAGGTGGGCAGAGGGTGATAAATTAGAAGATTTATTTACTAAAACTCGTGAGATTAGGAGAAGCATTATTAAAGAAGGTCAAGATAAGTAATTTATTTATTTTCTGCGATTATTTCTTCTATAGATCTAAAGATAAGTTTTAAATCACTATCCCTAGAAAATTGATGATTTGCATCCTTTACAAAACAAAGTTTGACATTATTACTATCTATATTTTTTATTATTTGGAAGCTAGTTTCAACAGGTACATCTTCATCCTTGCCCCCGTGAAATAGATGGACAGGACAAGATATAGGGATTTTGGATTTCAGAAGTAAGTTTTCTTTTCCAGAATTAATTAATTTTTTAGAAATAATATATGGTGTATCGCTGTAATCACTTGGGATTTCAACATATCCCTTTGAAAGTAAGGTATTTTGTTTATTTTGTGAAAGTTTATTAAACATACTTTCAGTAAAGTCTGGAGCTGGTGCAATGCCAATTAATCCTAAAATCTTCTTAGGGTGTTTGATAGCATTTAAAAGCATGGACCAACCACCCATTGATGATCCTATTAATATAACTGGTTCCTTGGCTAAAGAATTTATAATTAGACTAGCATCTTCTGACCAGTCAGTTATGCCAAAATCACGAAATTTACCATCAGATTCACCATGACCCCTACAATCAAAACGTATATATCCATTTCCTAATTTTTTTAAAAATTTTTCAATAGCAATAGCTTTTGTTCCATTCATATCAGACATTAACCCATGAAGAAAAATAATATATGGTGACTTGCCCGATTTAATGGAATATGTAATATAACTCCCAGAACTATGGTATACTTTACTTTTGGTCATTATTTTTATTTATTAAATATTATCATAAATATCCTACTATAATTATTCATGAAAATTAACCAACAAAAATGTGTAATACAAGTTTTGCCAGCTTTGAATAGTGGTGGCGTTGAAAGAGGCACACTTGAGATGGCAGATTATTTAGTAAAAAATAATTGGAAGTCTGTAGTTATTTCTTCAGGTGGGAAATTAGAAAACCGTTTAACAAGAAATGGATCAACACATATAACTCTTCCTGTTCATACCAAAAATCCTTTTCGTTGGTCAAAACTAAAATCGGATATTGAAAAAGTCTTTTTAAAACAGAAACCAAATATTATTCATGTTAGATCCAGGGTCCCAGCTTGGACAGCTGGTAAAATTGCTATGAAAATGAAAATACCCTTAGTTTCAACTATTCATGGAAGTTATGAAGCAAATTCATTTATTAAAAAATTTTATAATAGTGCATCGGTAAAAGCGGATAAAATAATCGCAATTTCAAATTATGTGAGAAATAATATTATAAAAAATAACCCTGAAAAAAAATCTTTAGTTGAAGTAATTCATAGGGGTGCAGATATTGAAATGTTTAATCCTGAGAATATTCCTAAAAGTAGAATAATTCAAATGTCAGAAATGTTTCAGCTGCCTGATGATTCAAAAATTTTAATGATGCCTGCACGCCCCTCAACTTGGAAAGGGCATGAAATTTTAATTAAAGCATTTAGTAAGATAAATAATGAAAAACTTATTTGTATAATGCCTGGATCAGATGATAATGGTCATTATGTAGCAAATCTAATAAACGTTGCAAAAAAATATAATGTTCTAGGAAAAATTCTTTTCCTTCCCTTTCTTGATGATCTTCCAGCTGCGTATATGTTAGCAGATGTTGTTGTGGTCCCAAGTCTGAAGCCTGAGCCTTTTGGGAGAGTTTTAATAGAGGCACAAGCCATGGGTAGGCCTGTGGTTGCTTTTAACCATGGTGGTGCAATTGAAAGCATTATAAATAACAGCACAGGTATATTAGTTGAACCAAAAAATGAAAAAGAGCTTGGATTTGCAATAGAAAAGCTTATAAACATTTCTACAACACAAAGAAATAAAATGGCTAAAATATCGAGAAATCATATTGTCAAAAATTTCTCATTGGATAAGATGACAAATAAAACATTAGATCTATATATGAAACTATTAGGAACTGACTAATTAATATATGACTAAATTACAAACAAATGCTCTTAGTTAAGGAAATTATTTAATTTGCCAATAATTACATTACCAGACGGATCCTTAAAAACTTATAATTCTACTGTAACACCCTTAAAAATTGCTGAGGATATTTCAAATTCTCTAAAAAAATCATCTGTTATAGCAAAAGTGAATGGAGAGTATTGGGATTTAAGCAGAGAAATATTGGAAGATTCTAAAGTTGCAATAATAAAAAAAGGAGATCCAGAAACAATTGATATAATTAGGCATGATTGTGCTCATATTTTAGCTGAGGCAGTTTTAGAAATATTTCCTGAAACACAAGTAACTATCGGTCCAGTTATTGAGAACGGGTTTTATTACGATTTTTATAGAAAAACCCCTTTCACTACTGAAGATTTAGCTATAATTGAAAAGAGGATGCATGAGATTGTAAATAGAAATGAATCTATTAACAGGGAGGTATTATCCCGCGATGACGCATTAAAATTTTATGAAGATAAAAATGAACCATTCAAAGTGGAATTAATAAGAGATATTCCAAATGATCAACAACTAACTTTCTATAAACAAGGCCTTTTCACTGATTTATGTCGCGGCCCACATTTAAGATCTACTCATGATACTGGGCATGCTTTTAAACTAATGAGTGTTGCTGGAGCATACTGGAGAGGTGATTCAAATAAACCAATGCTTCAAAGAATTTATGGCACAGCATGGATAAATGAAAAAGATTTAATAAAACATCTGACAATGCTTGAGGAAGCAGAAAAAAGAGACCATAGAAAATTAGGAAAAGCCCAACAATTATTTCACATTCAAGAAGAAGCAACAGGATCAATTTTTTGGCATCCTTCTGGATGGACAATTTACCAAGAAATTGAAGCTTATATTCGAAGAAGATTAAAAAAGGCAGATTATCAAGAAGTAAAAACACCTCAACTAATAGACAGAAAATTATGGGAAAGTTCAGGTCATTGGGAAAAATTTCGTGAGCATATGTTTACGTCCGAAACTGATGAGAAACAGACTTTAGCATTAAAGCCAATGAATTGTCCTGGTCATATTCAAATTTTTAAGCAAGGGTTAAAATCTTTTAGAGATTTGCCACTAAGATTATCAGAATTTGGTGCCTGCCATAGGAATGAACCTAGTGGTGCACTTCATGGCATCATGAGGGTTAGAGCTTTTACGCAAGATGATGCTCACATTTTTTGTACTGAAGAACAGATCAATAATGAGTCTGTATCTTTTTGTGAATTACTTACTAGCATTTATAATGACTTTGGATTTGAAAATATTACAATTAAGTTTTCTGATAGACCTGAAATTAGGGCTGGAGATGATAAAACATGGGATCAGGCTGAAAAAGCATTAATGGATGCAAGTGATGTTGCTGGTTTAGATGTCATAATGAACCCTGGAGAGGGAGCTTTTTATGGGCCTAAATTAGAGTTTGTGTTAAGAGATGCTATTGGAAGAGATTGGCAATGTGGAACTTTGCAAGTTGATTTTGTGTTGCCTGAAAGATTGAAAGCTGAATATATAGCAACCGATGGTTCAAAGCGAAGACCTGTTATGCTTCATAGAGCAATCTTGGGTTCAATGGAAAGATGGTTTGGTATTCTTATAGAACAATATGCTGGAAAGTGGCCCCTATGGCTTGCACCTAATCAAATTGTAATTTGTACAATAACACAAGATGCTGACAAATATTCAGATGAAATTGAAATGAGAGCAGAGAAACTAGGTTTAAGAGTATTGGTTGATAAAAGGAATGAAAAAATAGGATATAAAATTCGTGAACATTCTGAAAAAAAAGTGCCAATACTTTTTATAATTGGAAATAAGGAAATTGATAATAAAGAAGTTTCTATAAGAAGATTAGGATCCAAAGATCAGAAAAATATAGATTTGGAAGAAGCATTAACAATAATTGAGCTTGAGGCATTGCCTCCAGATCTTGCTAGAATGAAGAAAACTTAACTACTAATGGAGAAATAAAAATAGCTTTTAATAATCAAGGTGCTACACCATCAAAAGACGGGCCAAGAATAAATGATGAAATTCTTGTTGAACAAATTCGATGTATTGGAAAAGATGGAGAACAACTGGGGATTATGGGAACCAGTAAAGCCATCGAGCTAGCTATTGGAGAAGGGCTTGATCTTGTCGAAATTTCACCAAACACTGATCCTCCAGTATGTAAGATTCTCGATTATGGAAAATACAAGTATGAATCACAAAAAAGAAAAAATGAAGCTAAAAAGAAGCAGAAAACCATAGATGTTAAAGAGATTAAATTAAGGCCAAATATAGATGAGCATGACTACCAAGTTAAACTTAAAAAAATCTATGAATTTCTGGGATCAGGGGATAAAGTTAAAGTAACTATGCGGTATAGAGGTAGAGAGATGGCTCATCAGCAAATTGGTATAGACGTATTAGGAAGAGTTAAAACTGACACTCAAGAGCAATCTAAAATAGAATTAGAACCAAAATTAGAAGGTAGACAGATGATCATGGTTTTAGCTCCTGGAAAATAAGTAATTGCCTATTGATTGTTTTTAAGAACTATTCTATAAGACAATAAAATTATTGGCTGTACAAGGGCTGCCAATAACTTAATTAATAATAACCACTTCAAGAAAGACGTGCGAAATGCCCAAAATGAAAACAAAAAGCGGAGCCAAAAAAAGGTTTCGTCTTACATCTTCTGGAAAAGTAAAAGCACCAGCTGCTTTTCTATCACATAATTTAAGAAGAAGGTCACAGAAAATGAAAAGACAATCTCGTGGCACTATGATTCTTAATGAATGTGATGCTCGCATCGTTAGACGTTTTTTACCTTACGCATAATTAGGAGTTTTTATGGCAAAAGTTAAAAGAGGCGTTATTACACATGCACGCCACAAAAAAGTTATTGATGCAGCAAAAGGATATTACGGCAGAAGAAAAAATGTTTTTAGAGTTGCTAAACAGGCGGTAGACAAAGCTAGGCAGTATGCTTACAGGGATAGAAGGGTTCGTAAAAGAGATTTTAGAGCTTTATGGATCCAGAGAATAAATGCGGCTGTAAGGATGCATGGTTTAACATATAGTCAGTTTATATTTGCAATGTCGAAAACAGATTTAGAACTAGATAGAAAGATGTTATCTGAAATAGCTATTTCAGATCCTGATACTTTTAAAAATATTGTGGATACTGCGAAATCTCAACTCTAGGTATCAATTTTTATGCAAGATCATTTACAGCTTAAAAATGAAATACTTCAAAAAATAAATAGTTCATCTGAACTAAATGATTTAGATGATGTACGTATTCAGTTTCTTGGTAAAAAAGGTACTCTAACTTCATTAATGAAGCAATTGGGCTCCTATGAACCTGAAAAAAGAAAAGAAATTGGACAAAAGCTTAATGAAATACAGAAAGATGTACTAGAGGCTATAGAAAATAAAAAACTAGTATTGAGAAAAAACCATCTTAACCAAAAACTAGAAAATGAGAGTGTTGATATTTCTTTACCAACTAGACCAGAAAATCAAGGTAGAATTCATCCTTTAACTAAAACAATGGACGAAGTTGTTTCAATTTTTGCTCAAATGGGATTTACTGTCGCGGATGGACCAGATATAGAAAGTGATTATTATAACTTTACTGCATTAAATATTCCACAAGAACATCCAGCAAGGCAGGAGCACGATACTTTTTATTTCAATGCTGACAAAAATGGAGAACGTAAAGTTCTCAGGACACACACCAGTCCAGTTCAAATAAGAACTATGGAAAAGTTTAAACCTCCATTAAGAGTTATCGTTCCAGGCAGAACATATAGAAGTGACCATGATGCAACACATAGTCCTATGTTTCATCAATGTGAAGGGCTAGTTGTTGGTGATAATTTAAATATGAGTCATCTAAAAGGATGTTTAATTGAATTTTGTAGAGTTTTCTTTGGAGTTGAAGATTTGCCAGTAAGATTTAGGCCAAGTTACTTTCCTTTCACAGAACCATCTGCTGAAGTTGATATAGGATGTTCAAAAAAAGATGGTGAACTTAAAATTGGTCCAGGTGATGAATGGCTAGAGATTCTGGGAAGTGGAATGGTTAATCCTAGGGTTCTTCAAAATTGTGGAATTGACCCAAACGAGCATCAGGGATTTGCTTTTGGAATGGGTCTTGAAAGAATAGCAATGTTAAAATATGGCATTCCTGATTTAAGGCCATTCTTTGAATCTGATTTAAGATGGATGAAGCACTATGGTTTTTTCTCTTATGAACAAACATCTATTCATCAAGGTTAAAACTAATGAAATTCACATTAAATTGGCTTCTAGAACATTTAGATACTAATAAAAGCTTAAATGAAATAACAGATAAGCTGTCCATGCTAGGTTTGGAAGTAGAAGAGGTAACAGATAGATCTCAAAAACTTAAAGATTTTATAATTGCAAAAGTAATAGATGAGAAG
This sequence comes from uncultured SAR116 cluster alpha proteobacterium, assembly GCA_902522415.1. Taxonomy (GTDB): domain Bacteria; phylum Pseudomonadota; class Alphaproteobacteria; order Puniceispirillales. Next base: position 8,855 of record CABYVI010000016.1, read on the forward strand.
CCTCACCCTAATGCAGATAGGCTTAAAATTTTATCCGTAGACGACAATTCAGGAGATATTCATCAAGTTATCTGCGGCGCAACAAATGCCAAAAAAAATCTAATTGGAGTATTTGCTAAACCTGGAGTTTATATACCAGGTATTGATCTTAAACTTGCTGTAGGTGAAATTAGAGGAGAAAAATCTTATGGAATGATGTGTTCAGAACGTGAATTAGAAATTTCTGATGAGCATGATGGAATAATAGAAATAGATGAAAATGTTAAGGTTGGTTCAAGTTTTTTAGAATGGTCAGGACTTGGTGATCCGGTTATCACAATTGGCATAACACCAAATAGAGCTGACTGTCTTGGTGTTAGAGGTATTGCAAGAGATTTAGCAGCATCAGGCTTTGGAAAATTAAAACCCTTAAAAATTAAAGAAATAAAGGGTACTTTTGAAAGCCCAAAACAATTTTCAATTTCTGAGGAATTGAATACAAAAAAACTTGTTCCTTCATTAACAAGTAGATACTTTAGAGGATTAAATAATAATCAAAGTCCTAAATGGATGCAACAAAGACTTATTGCAATTGGTCAAAGACCTATTTCTGCTCTAGTAGATATTACTAATTATGTAATGTTTGATTTAAACAGACCCTTACATGCATATGATGGTCTAAATATTTCAGGAGACAAGTTAGACATTAGGTACGCAAAAAAAAATGAAGAAATTAAAACACTTAATGATAAGCAATATTTACTTTCAGATGATGATATTATTATTTCAGATGCCATTGGTGCGGATGATTTAGCAGGTATAATGGGGGGTGCTAGAACTGGTGTTTCTGATAAAACTAAAGAAATGCTCTTAGAAATAGCGATCTTTGATCCTATTAGTATATCAAAAACTGGCAGAAAAATTAATCTTAACTCAGATGCAAGATACAGATTTGAAAGAGGTTTAGACCAAGAGTGCCCTAAATGGGTTCATAATCATGTAACCAATTTAGTTTTAGATATTTGTGGTGGTGAAGTCAGTTATCCACAACATATTGGAAGTGGTACTAATTGGAATAGAGAAATTAAGTTCAATGTAGATAGTGTTTCAAAACTTACTGGTGTAAGGGTTGAGGAAAATAAAATAACACAAATATTTGATGATTTGGGTTTTGAAATTCAAAAAAAAGAGAGTACTTGGACTATAAGTCCACCCCCTTGGAGGAATGATATTGATGGATCCGCAGATCTAGTGGAGGAAATAATTAGGATTTATGGATATGAAAATATTCCTGAAGCAAAGCTTTTTGATAAAAATGTTATACCTAAACCTGCAATAAATAGAGAAAACAAAAGGCTAAATTCAGTTAAGTCAATGTTAGCTAGTAGAGGCTTGTATGAAAGTATCTCATACTCTTTTTTATCTAGTAAAGATGCAAAAATATTTGTTGAAGGTGATTTAACTAATTTAATAATCTTTAATCCCATTAGTAGTGATTTAGATTGTATGAGGCCCTCGCTTTTACCAAATTTACTTTCTAGTAGCTCCAGAAATTTTAAAAAAGGCTTTGAAAGTGCTTCTATTTTTGAAGTTGGACCTATATTCAAAGGTCAACTTCCTGAAGACCAAGTTATCAAAATAAGTGGTATAAGATACGGAAAAACAGGTAACAAAGATTGGACAAATAGTTCAAGAGAGTTTGATTGGTTAGATGTTAAGGCTGACGTTGAGGCTGTTATTAAATTATGTGGAATTGACCCTTCAAAAATCCAACTAAAGAGATCCGTATCTAATTACTATCATCCAGGACGAAGTGGAATATTTTCTTTAGGTAAAAATGATGTCGCACGATTTGGAGAAATACACCCTTTAATACTTGAACATTTTAATCTTAAAATAAATGTAGTTGGTTTTGAAATTAACATTGAAAATATACCCCTTCCTAAAAAAATAAGCTCAACAAAAAAACTTTTAATATTAGAGAGTCTTCAAGATGTGAAAAGGGAGTTCTCATTTATTATCGATAAAACTATTTCATCTGGAGAAATTACGAGATGCATTTCATCTGTTGATAAAGAAAAAATTCAAGAGGTCAGAGTTTTTGATTTATATGAAGGTGAAAAAATTGATAAAGATAAAAAATCTTTTGGTGTAACATTGGTGCTTCAGCCAAGAGAGAAATCCTTTTCAGATGACCAGTTGGAAGAATTGTCAAAGAATATTATTAATATTGTATCTAGTAAATTAGGTGGATATCTTAGAGATTAAATCCTATTTATTGCACTTATTACCGCCTTTATTGGGGCAAGTGTAATTGATGTGTCTATTCCAACTCCATAAACACTTTTACCTTTTTCATCTGGAACTTTAATTTCAACGTATGCAGCAGCTTCAGCAGTTGACCCTGAACTCCTAGTATTTTGGCCAAAATCACTCAACCTGAATGATAAGTCAAACCTCTCTCTCATAGCAGTTACAAATGCACTAATTGGACCATTACCAGATGCTGTAATTTCAATATTCTCATTTAAAAAGTTAACAGTGGCATTAATCTGCTCTTTATTACTATTCCTAGAGAATTTTTTGCTGTCGAAATTAATTAATTTAAATTTTCCACCTTCTAAATATTCACTACTAAAAATATCCCAGATCATTTTTGAGGATATTTCTTTACCAGTTTTATCAGCCATTTTTTGAACTGATTGACTGAACTCAATCTGTGCCCCTCTAGGAAGAAAAATATTGTGATCTTGCTCAAGAAGCCATGCAGATCCTGCTTTCCCAGATTGTGAATTTACTCTAATTATAGCTTCATAGGTTTTGCCAATATCACTCGGATCAATTGGTAGATATGGGACTTCCCACTTCTCTTGGTTGGATTTAGTATTGGCTTCCATACCTTTTCTAATTGCATCTTGATGGCTTCCAGAAAATGCAGTATGCACCAAGGATCCAGCATATGGATGTCTTTGATGAACTGGTAACTGAGTACAAAATTCAGCTGTTTCTATTAATTGATTAACATCTTTAAAATCTAATTTTGGATCTACACCTTGAGTAAACATATTCAAACCTAATGTTACAATGTCAACGTTACCAGTTCTCTCACCATTTCCAAACAAAGTTCCTTCAACTCTGTCCGCACCAGCCATAAGTGCTAATTCGGTCGCAGCTACACCTGTCCCTCTATCATTATGAGGATGCAAAGATAGAATTACTCTTTCTCTATTGCTAAAATTATTAATCATCCATTCTATTTGGTCAGCATAAATATTTGGTGTTGACATCTCAACAGTTGCAGGAAGATTTATTATAACAGAGTTATCAGCATCTGCTTCCCAACAATCTAAAACTTCTTCGCAAACTTCGAGTGCATAATCAAGTTCTGTTCCAGTAAAACTTTCAGGCGAGTACTGAAGTTTTAAATTTTTATTATTTGTAGAATTGATTTTATTGTAAATGTATTTTGCACCATCAAGAGCTATTTCTTTAACACCTTGCATATCCTGTTTAAAAACAACCTTTCTTTGTAAGGTTGAAACTGAATTATACAGATGTATTATTGCAGAATTACAATCAATCAATGATTCAAAAGTTTTGTCAATAAGATGTTCTCTGGCTTGAGTAAGAACCTGAATAGTCACATCATCAGGGATAATTTTATTTTCAATTAAGTATCTACAAAAATTATAATCTGTTTCAGAAGCAGATGGAAAACCAATTTCAATTTCTTTAAATCCCATTGAAACTAGAGTTTTAAAAAGCCTTAACTTTTTTTGAGTATCCATAGGTTCAATTAAAGATTGATTGCCGTCTCTTAAATCTACGCTGCACCAAACTGGAGCTTTAGAAATAATATTATTTGGCCATTTTCTATCATTTAAATTAATTCTCTCAAATGATGTGTACTTTGATTTTGGGTTAAATTCTGACATGATGTTATTCTATATTATTATTTCGATTTTTGCTATTCAAGAAAAGATTGATAACTATTTATTAAAATACTATTTACATATAAAGCTAAAAATAAATTAAATAAATGATAGATAACACTAAGATAAGAAATTTCTCAATTATTGCTCACATAGATCACGGAAAATCAACACTTGCAGACCGAATTATTCAATTCTGTGGAGGCTTATCAGACCGTGAAATGAAGGAACAAGTTTTAGATAATATGGATCTTGAAAGAGAAAGAGGCATTACAATTAAAGCTCAAACAGTGAGGCTCAATTATAAATCTGAGGATGGTCAAAACTATATATTAAATTTAATGGATACGCCTGGTCACGTTGATTTCGGATATGAAGTTTCGAGATCCTTAGCAGCTTGTGAGGGCTCAGTTTTAGTGGTGGACAGTACTCAAGGAGTAGAAGCTCAAACTCTTGCAAATGTGTATCAAGCTCTAGATGTTGATAATGAAATTGTCGTAGCCTTGAATAAAATTGATTTGCCTTCTTCAGAACCTGAAAGAGTTGCAACTCAAATTGAGGACGTTATTGGTCTTGATGCTTCAGAAGCACCTAAAGTATCAGCCAAAACTGGTGTTGGAATAAAACAACTACTTGAAAAAATTGTTAAAGATATTCCTTCACCTGTTGGATTAATAGATTGCAATTTAAAAGCACTTTTGGTTGACAGTTGGTATGATTCTTATTTGGGAGTTATGATACTTGTGAGAATTAGAGAAGGGAAAATAACAAAAGGTCAAAAGATCAGACTAATGTCCTCTGGGATTTCATATCAAGTTGAAAGAGTGGGAGTTTTCACACCTGCGATTGAAAATGTAGACTTTCTTGGACCTGGAGAGATAGGTTTTATAACAGCAAGTATAAAAACAGCTTCCGACTGTAAAGTGGGTGATACAATAACAGATGATAGAAAACCATGTTTGGAAGCTCTTTCGGGATTTAAGCCATCAGTGCCTGTAGTTTTTTGTGGTTTATTTCCAGTTGATACTGCCGAATTTAATCAATTAAGAGAAAGTCTTGTAAAACTAAGTTTAAATGATAGTTCCTTTTCTTTTGAAGCAGAGACTTCTGCGGCTTTAGGTTTTGGTTATAGGTGCGGTTTCCTTGGTCTTTTGCATATGGAGGTTATTAGAGAAAGGCTTAGTAGAGAATTTAATATAGAATTAATAGCAACTGCTCCATCTGTTGTTTACAAAATAAATCTTCAAAAAGGTGAACAAAAAGAACTCCACAATCCAGCGGATTTGCCTGATCCAACATTTATTGAATCAATTGAGGAACCATGGATTAAAGCGACAATTTTAACACCTGATGAATATACTGGATCAGTACTCACATTATGTACTGAAAGGCGAGGAGTTCAAGTTGAACTAAAATATACTGGTAGTCGAACAATGATAGTGTATATGCTTCCACTAAATGAAGTTGTATTTGATTTTTACGATAGGCTTAAAAGTATAACTAAAGGTTTTGCAAGTTTTGACTATTCAATCGATAATTATAAAATAGGTGACTTAGTAAAAGTGTCTATTTTAGTTAATAATGAGCCTGTTGATGCATTGGCAATGATTATTAATAGAGAGCAAGCAGAGACGCGTGGTCGAGCTATTTGTCTCAGGTTAAAAAATTTAATACCCAGGCAGTTATTTAAAGTTGCATTACAAGCTGCAATCGGCGGAAAAGTTATTGCAAGGGAAACAATTAGCCCTATGAGAAAAGATGTTACCGCAAAGTGTTATGGAGGTGATGTTTCAAGAAAGAGGAAGCTTTTAGAAAAACAAAAGGCAGGTAAGAAAAAAATGAGACAGTTTGGAAATGTAGATATTCCACAAACTGCTTTTTTTGAAGCATTAAAAATTTCAGATTAGTTATTTGAAATAAGCACTTGTTTTTTGACTTCTGGATCTTCTTTGCAACCAAATAAAAGACAAGCTCAGCAGAATAAAGAAAGGTGTTGCTGGTAAAATTAAAATACTTGAAATTAAAGGATGCCATAATAGTGGGCTACAACCTAAATTTAGAAATAAACTACAAGGATCCATATATCTTGAAATAATAACTTCAAATATTTGGAGGCTATTTGGAGACAGCTCATACCAAAAACGCCCAATACTAGTGAATTTAGGATCCAATCCGCTTAATAATAAATGAACATCATAACTACAGGAAAAAATAGCAAGTAAAGAAAAAATAGCTAAAAAAATATAAACTATAATTTGAATCATATGAAATACCACAATATTATAATTTACTTTAAATAAATATTAACAATTTTAAAATAATTTAAAAATTTAATTTAAACTTTAGTGAATTTTGTTTAACTATATACTCTATAGATTGGAGGAATGGCCGAGCGGTTTAAGGCGCGCGCCTGGAAAGCGTGTTGGGGTTAACGCCCCTCGGGGGTTCGAATCCCCCTTCCTCCGCCATTAAAATAATAATAAATAAAATCAATTATTTAATTTTAAATTATTTAATTTGTACCCAGAAAGTACCCAACATCAGTTGTTTTTCTTTCTTTTTAAAAAAATAATTGATTGTTTGAATGAATGTATATACTCTTACGCTCCGAGTTTAAATTTATATAGGAGTGTATCTGAGATGAGTATTTTCCAAACCCAAATACAAAATATTGCAAACTTTTTATCAGCTTTTGGTTTCTTATCAAAAATTAAATCTTACTCTGGTGATTATAAAAATGGCTTTTATCATGGAAAAGGAAGGTTAGAATTTAAAGATGGCTCAGTCTATGAGGGTCAATTTGAAAATAATAAAATGCATGGCTATGGGAAAATTTTCTTCAAAGATGGTTCTATCTATCAGGGAAATTTTAAAAACAACTTAAGAGATGGAACAGGTATATTTAAGAACACAGAAGGTTCACAAAAAAGAGTAGTCTACCAAAACGGAAAGTTTAGAGAAGTCTATACTGAAGATTATAAAATCCATTGGAAAAATACTGTGGAAGGTACTTTTGAAATCAGGGCAGAAGATTGCTCAACAGCAATTGATATCTTTAAGTCTCTAACAAAGCAAGAGCTTTTACAAAAATCACAATTAAATGCAGATATTAAGAAAATGAAAGTGACTGACATGAGTGTTTTTGTTGAAGAGGAGCAATATAATTGAGAAAGCTTTAAAGATTTAAAAAAGAAGAAATACTTGAAGCTGAAGAAAGATTTTGAACTCAATATCAAAACATAGATACGCTTTATTCGGAACATTACTAGCATTTGGTAATCTTTATCTTGCTTATCTCTTTCGTTTTGACTTAATCCCTTTAAAGCTTCCTTACACCCTCATTGAAAACATTCTTTATCTTGAGAACCCAGTTTATAATTTTGGAGGGTTTTTTGTAGATGGTTCTGAACCAACTATTTATAGATTACCGACTATATTCATCTTGTTATATGTATCTTACAATCTTTACAAATATCTTCTTAAACCACATACAAAATTACAGACTATCTTTGCTATTATTTTATTAGGGGGATTGGGAGGTTTAACCTTTGATATTCTTGCCTATGGAAGCGTATGTGATTGGTTAGGTTTCATTATACCGGGTGGTCGTTATTATTCTCTTTTGAATATTTCAGATTTAATGATTTTAGTATCTGCACCGTTCGCTGCATTACTATGTATTCCAAACTTTATCTTAAAAGTAATAGCTTTTACATTTTCAATATTAGTTATTGGAGCAAACAGCTACTATCACTTTATTGCTTTATATAAGTTAATTAATTAGAGTTTAGTCATGAAACAAACACTCCTTAACATATGCCTGATACTTTTTGCTCTGCCTAGTTGGGCAAATGAAAAGTTTTCAATAGATGGTGATACAATTATCTATGATACTTTTAAAGTTACAGATGAAACATTAGCTGAAATCAACTGGGAAGACTCAGATGTTTTAGCAAAAATGCTTTCAGAAAACCCTAATATAAAAACTCTTCAATTAAATAGCCTAGGTGGATTAATTGAAGCTGCTGTGTATATGTCAGATATCATTATTGATTTTGAATTAAATACACATGTTGTTGGTGAATGTTCAAGTTCATGTGCAATACTTTTTATAGCTGGGGAAAAGAGAACAATACAAAGAGGGTCGTGGTTAGGTTTTCATCAAGGTTCTTGGGATAAAGATTCTATTAAAGAACATTATGAGTATAATAAAGAAGAATATGGTTGGACAAATGAATTTGAGCATTCATCTTGGATTTATAAAGATACTCAAAAACAGATTTTTAGAGATATGGAGTATTTAATTGAAAGAGGAGTAGAACCTCTTTTTGCAATAAAAACAATGAAAGCTGATAGTAAGGATATGTGGTATCCAAGAAGAAAAGAACTTGAAGCTGCAGGTGTTATTAGACAATGAGATATCTTATCTTCATGTTCCTAATAATATCTTCTTTTCCTTCATTCTCTCAATCTTCAGTTAATTCCTCAAATAAATGTTCAGCATTATTCTTTATAATGACATCAATACAAAAGGTAGAACCAGCACTCGGTGAATACTTTACCAAACAAGGACAAATGTCCCAGATGTTAACTGGTCTATATCTTTCAGAAACAACTATAGAAACAATTACAAATGGAATGGTTTCAAATATAAAATCAGAAGAAATTGAAAACTATGGAAAAAGATATCCTTCAGAGAAAAGTATTATTCAAAAAGAATTAGAAAATTGTATGGGCTGGACTTATCAGATTGGATTAATAGTTGAAGACAATCCCTCTGTTCTCTCGAATGAGAAGAAATTAAAGAAACTATTATTAAATTCACCAAGACCCAATGAAGAATATGAGTATCCTTTTGAAGATAAAAGCTGGTTAAATGATTTAATTATTGGTGCATTTGATACTTGGATTATTAATGGTAGTATTACACCTAATTCCATGAAGGATTTATTAAATGCTAATTAAAATAAAATTTTTATTTTTTATCTTTACAGTATTTTTTTCTAATAATGCCATTTCAGAAAGCCTTTGCACAAAATTATTTGATGAAAATAAATTTGGTGAGGCATTACAACCCTGCCTAGAAGAAAATGATAATTTCAGACTTGGTTATATTTATGCTCAAAAAAACAACTGCAGTAAATCACAAGAATATTATAAAAAGAATGGAAGTAGTACTGCATATATGAACATGGCTGTACGTTTTATATATGCCACAGCGGGCTGTTCTAAAGACTTAAAGTTGGCAGAGGATTATCTGAATATATCAATAAATAAAGATAAAAATTCTGGTAATTTTCATACTTTTGGTGACCTTGAAATGATGAAAGCTGGTGTTAATCCCGAACGTTACTTTGACAAGCCAAACTATGAAGCTTTTAAATACTATGTGCAGTCAATTAATTATTTTCCAAGCTCAGATTGGGATAATAAACGAAAAAGTGAATCTTTGGAAAAAGTCAAAGATTATATATATTTAAGTGATGCTTCAAAGGGACTTAATTATCTTTTGGAAATATCCTTAGAAAAAAAACCTTCAGAAGAAGTTAGTAAGTTAATTGAAGAGAATGAAAATTACTTTTTTAATTCTGATAAAGACATTATAAAAGATTTTACAAAATATGTAGAATTATATTTTAGTTCCGAAGATAATATTTACCTTAAGGGTAAAATGTTTGAATTGGGAGTTGGTCATATAGAAAACTATGAGGAAGCTTATAGAATTTATCTTATCGCTTCATCTGAAGGAAGTGTTAAGGCAAGAAAAGCAAAAGAGAAGATTAGGGATAAGCTTACCCAAGACCAGATTAAAAAAGCTACCTGCCTTGCTGAAAAAGGACTTAATCCTTCATGGATGCAAAAGCAATTATGTAAATGGTAGTGTTGCACATAATTCAAAGAATAATTTATTAAGTTTTAATATATTTTGAGGAAAATCATCAATATTTAAAATTAATATTTATGTTTGCACATTGATAAAACCACTTTATGATGATTGCTTCCAAACTCAGGTAAATCCCATTCCTCATTGGAGAATTCATAATCTTTATATTTTTTACCTTTAAGCCAGAGTTTATTATAAGCATCAGCGTGTATGTAAGTTAATTTATTATTGAGGCAATTTATTTTAATTAAATATAAATATGAAAATTCATAAGTATGTTTACTTTGTTGTAAATAATATCCTACAACAAAACCTTCCTCTCTTCTAATAGACTCACTATCATAATAGAATTCTGTAAAACCACCATATTCAGGAATTTTTTTGTCTTTTCCACTTCCAACTAATCTGCCTCTACCATCAAATACATCTTTTGTTATAAATATCCATTCCGCATATGACACAGATGAAATTAATAATGTTGAAAATAATAATGTTAGAGAAATAGATAGGATTTTCATTAATCTAGTCTAATAAAAAAAATTAAGTAATAGTGTCTTTTTCAAATATTTTGGTCTAATTAGTTTAGAGTCAAATCTTAGATAAAATCAATGAAGAAAGATGCTATGAAAAATTACTTATCTTTCTTTATAAAAATATATTATGTAATTTGCAGTTCCCTATATTTCCCAAATCTGTTGCAGAACCCAATAATATACATCCCTAAGGGTGTGCATGGCCCATGCATACTGGGTGATATAAGGACATCATGACTCAATTAAGGTTAGAAACTTTAGGTCAATTTAATCCTTACTACTATCACCCTTGTATACTGACTAAATAGTCAAAAATTGTTATTTGAATATTTCTTTTTAGTTGTTTTAGGAATACCTAAATCCTTCATTTTCTTATGAAGAGCAGAGTAATGTACATCCAATGCTTCAGCGGTTTTGCGTATACTGAATTTATTATATTGAAGAGCATCATTGATGAACATTATTTCAAATTGTTCTTTAGCCTCTCTAAGGCTTCCATGGTTATAAAGTCTCATATTAACACCTCCTTTCTAGGGCATATAAAATGTTATCAATCAAAATATTTTTAAGAAATTTAATTAAATAACTATTAAAATAACCATAAGGGAAGAACGTACATGGCTTTGAAATTAGTCATATACTGGTCTTCTCAAGGATACTTTGGTAAGGGATTTCCACCCAATATGATTGTCTACTCTTTATCAGGAACATTTGGTTTCGCAGTGTCGCTGCGTCTAATTAATCAATATTAATCTATGTAGAGCCTGTTTATATAGGTGAAAACTTGTATCAAGTTATTCATACCTAAACCCGTTCTTCAAAGGTTGGCTTAAAAATCATAAATTTTCAGAAGTAGTCTTTTTTTTCTTGGGTTATTGGCCAAATAAGTGGCAAGAAAATCTGAGGAACTGATACTTATAGTTATATCAGATTATTGAAAAAAGTCAAGAATTCCTTGGGTTTTGGGCTAATTTATTTTAATTGCATTTGCCTTTGCAACTTATCTTTTTACCCTTTTCCCAAATTGTAGTGCGAATAACTTTACCTTCTTTGTCGTAGCTTTCGCTTATGCCTTCTAAAATTCCATTTTGGTAGTTTGAAATACTCGCTAGTTTATCAGATTCATCATAAAATGTTTTTGTTAAACCATGTAATTTATCCTTTTCTATTTCATGTGACCATTTTAAATGACCTCCAACATAATATTCCTTAATTCCTTCTTCCAAACCGTCTACATAAAATACTTTTACTTGAATTATCCCATCTTGATAACTTTCAAAGGCTCCATTACGAATATCATTTTTATAAGTTTCTTTTAGGGAAAGAACACCATCTGTGAATTCTTCTCTTACACCATCAAGTTTCCCATCTTTGTAATTTTCTTTTAGAAATAATTGACCATTTTCTTCGTAACGGACATATAATCCGTGTTGTTTTCCATTTTTTTCTGATGATTTGTAAGATAACAGACCGTTAGGGTGGTATCCTTCAAAATATTCAAATTCACCTTCTTCTCTATGTCTGTATTCTAACACTTCATTTTCAAAAAAATTTTCATTTAAAACAATTTTATTATTCTCCCATAATTGTCTAGTCTTTAAATTTTCTTTTTCATCATAAATCAAAGTTTTATATCTTTGATAAATTTTACTGCCATTATGGATAGCCTGTTTCTTAAAGATTTTTTCCTTTACAAAACCATTTTTATGAAAAATTTCTGTATATTCCTCAAGCTTGTCAGTTGATGTTTCGGTTCTTGAGGTCACTAAACCATTCTCATCATAACCTTCTCGGACCTCTACCCCATCTATATTAAAAAAACTTTTATACGAAATTTTTCCATTTTCATGAAAGGATTCAACTAACATAAACCTTCCATTTTCAATATTTTCTCTCCTTACTAAATTTCCATTTTCATCATAAACGATAGTAAGGCCATCTAGTACATCATCTTTAAAGTTCATTATCTGTTTTATTTTGCCATTCTCAAGATAATAAGCAAACTCGCCATCTTTCTTTCCATCATTAAAGCTTTGTATTCTTTTTAATTGACCATTACTGTAATACTCTCGCCACTCTCCATCTTTTTTTCCAACTTTGAAGGTTTTCTTTTCTTTTATTTGGCCTGTATTGTAATACTCATGCCAATCTCCATCTTCTATTCCAAGATATTCATAGTACGTTTGGCTGCTTTTGAGTTGCCCATTACTATGATATTCTATCCATTTCCCTGCTTTGTATCCTATATAAAAACGACCTTTTATTAGTTTGTCTTCTACTGTTCCAGTGAAAGGCTCATCAGAAAACTTTTTATAATATTGAGGTTCTCTAAAAACCAAGTCATCCATAGACAATGTTTCTGAAAAACTCATTACAGAAATGGTTGAGAATAAAACTGTGATTAGAATTCTAGCAAATACTATCATCATTTAATTTTTCTTTTT
>CABYVI010000017.1 GCA_902522415.1 uncultured SAR116 cluster alpha proteobacterium
GGTGATGCAAGTGAGGCTATTGTTTCTGTTATCGTTCAGGGCCTAAATTTTACTGCAAACAGTATTTCTTATTCGGCATCTATTGTTGACAGTTCTGGCAACAGTGTAGGTATTCCGGATGGTTCAGGTGGTGTTACGTTAACAAAGGCACAGTATGATGCCGGTGTTTATATTAAACCACCAACTGATTTTTATGGAACAATTAGCAACTTATCAGTTTCTGCCGTAGCTCGCGATGTTGGTGAAGACGGAAGTGGGAATGCCACTGCTACAACAATTGTAGAAAATATTTCAATGTCTATTTCTTCTAGAGCAGATGACGCTACACTTTTTGATCTTGTCGATAAAAATATTGCAGAATATGTCAGTGGAACAGCTTACGAGCCACAATCTTTAGGATTAGGTATAGTCATACCTGAGCAGGATAGTTCATTAGCAGAAGTATTTTCTCTTGAGATATGGTTGCCTCAAAAAAATAGTGTTTATGCAACCCTCACAAAATCAACAGAAATAACTGAAGGTGGGTCCGTTACAGCTTATGAGCCAAGTTCTAGAACGGAAACAGTAGATGGTGTAACGTATAAAATTGTGACTGTCCCGCAATCTGACCTTTCAAGTATTGGAGATGTAAGAATTCTTCCTCCAGTTGGTTTTACAGGAACTGGGAATAATGCCTATTCTGTAAAGGTTAAGGGAGTTTCTACGACACAAGATTCTAGCCATACCAGCTCTGTTGAGAAAACAGTCAAATTATCAGTTCTAGAGGTTGCAAAGGCGCCTACAATTAAAAGATGGACAGATACAGATAGTGATGGAATTGTAGATAATGGAGAGTTGTCTAGTGCTATTACATCAGGAAGTACAGTAGACTTAGGAAATCTGGTTGTTGATGATGTATCTGGAGCTAGAAATGATTATATAGGCATCCCAATTGAAGTGGCAAAAGTAGGCGGCAATGATGTCGTGACTGTTATGGTAACAGGGCTGCCATCTGATGATTATGCGTTTAGATTAGGAACTGATTATACAAATAGCACAGTAGCTGGTGCCAGAAATGAGACTGGAGAGGTTGTTCTTTTTCAATTAACAGATTTTAATCCTGATGATGGGAATGCAAATAATAATTTAAATCTTTTTGTTGATTATACGGCTTGGGCTGCACTGAGCAATCAGGGAAAAATTACCAATGTTGGAGATGGTGATGTCAATGATGATGGTGCAGCTGATTATTTTTCTCAACTTTCTTTAAATTTAACGGCATTTGCAGTTGACGGTTCAGGTTTTGGTACTACGGCTCAGACAGCTGTTGGACTTGGATTAAAACTTAAATCCAATAGTTACCCTGGTGATCCGATAATTATTGACTACACAGACAATGGTTTGGCTGATAATTTTTCCTCATCTGCAACAGCTGGTTTAATTGATTTAAATAATGATGGAACAAAGGATAATGTTTACTGGTTGACAGGTAACAGTGGAATTCTTGTTTATGATGTGAGTGAGGGTAATAGTCTTATTGCCGAAACTCTTACAATGAAAGACAATATATTTTCTGAATATTTTGAACTAGATATTAATAATGATGGCAGTATTGACGCTTCTGAAATTGGTGGTTCAAGTTTTGGTGCTTTATCTTTACTTGATGCCGATAATAATAAGAAAATTTCCGGTGACGAACTCTCAAAAGTCAAAATTTGGAGAGACAATGATGCAGATGGTGTAATTGATGTCGGTGAGCTTGGGTCAGTAAATGAAATCAATTTAGAAAATATTTCAGTAACTGGTGAAGCAATTCAAAATAATGGAAATACTGTAGCAACTAGTCTTCGAAAAGCTTCTATTACATCAGAAACTGGAGCAAATGATATTTTTGAAGTTGGCTTGGGGTATGAAGCTGTATCAAGTGGAGCCAGTTCAGGTATTACGCCTGCTGAATATGTTTTCTGGGTTGATGCAAATGCCAACGATGCAGTTGAAACTTCTGAAGTTGCTGCGTCAAAGCTTGATGGTATAAGTGAAGGTGGAACAGACCCAACAAACTCAGATCTGGCTAACCTTGGCTTTACATTAAATAATTCACCATCATCAGGAACCTCACTTATAACGCTTCGTGGTCTTCCTGAAATTCTGTCTTTAAATAAAGGCGCTAAAACGTCTACTGGTGACTGGCTTTTGACTACTAGTGATCTTACTGGTGTAAAGATTTTAGATAACAGTGGTAATTTTTCTGGTAATTTTTCTTTATCTTTATGGACCACAACAACAGTTGGTGCTGAAAGCGCAGTTTCTACTTCATCTAAAATAATTATTGATGTTGCCCCTGTAGCTGATAATCCAAACTTAAAGGTTAGATCTACTGTGCCTGGAGAGGAAGATGCTGGCCGTGATGCAAACGGTAACATTGTATCAAACATTAGTGAAAGTAAGCCTATTCCACTGCCGTTTAGGTTTGAATTAGGCGACAAAAGTGAAACCATATCAATTAATGTTAAGTTGTTAGATGCAAGTGATACACCAATATCTGGAGCCGAGTTGGTTACAGTTGATCAATCGAATGGTACTATTACCTCGCTAGGGGAAATATCAACTTCTGGCATTGATGCAACAACTAATTTATCCTCACTTTTTATTGTCCCCCCAAAAGATTTTTCAGGCCAATTAAAGGCAAAAATCTTACCTACGGTTACTGATGGAAGTGTGGTAACCGCATTTTCTGAAGAGACAATTACAATATCTGTAATTGATCGAGCAGATCCTATTGAGTTCATAAACACTGACACAACTGATGATATTGTTAATTTAGGAGAAAAAGCATCTTCAGTTAATGGATTAGAGTTGTTTTCTCGAAGTGGAGAAAGTTTAGGTCCGTTTAGTGTGGTAAATGGACAGATGGAGTCAGTGACTGGTTACATGATTGAAGTATCACTTTCATCCGGTTCTGTAATGAATGGTATGAAAGAGCTCAGGATTAAAATAAATGGTGATGAGTATATTGGCCGTCCTGATAACAAAGATGCACCTACAAAATTCTCTTTCAGTTTGCCCAAGCTCGAAGAAGGCCAGACTGTCAGCCTGAAGACGCCTGAGTTCTTTAACACAGGATCAACAGGGCCACTTCAGATTTCTTTTAATACACTGTCTCAAGGTTCTGCTGGAGATGTTGCGATGAGTGATCCAGTCACAATGACAGTCAATATTGCTGCAGAAGCAGATGGTGTAACAGTGACAACACTGGATAATGCTGCTCCTGGTGTTGAGGATTCACAGACTGGTGTTAAGATACCAGCGCGTATTGCCCGTAATGATAAATCAGAGAGTTTAAGTGAGGTTAAGGTAACCGCAACCACAAGCGGGACTGTTGACGATGTTGTGTATCTTACACGTTTTGAGATGCTCAAGACTGGAGTTACCGATCTATCAAGTGCAACGGGTCTGTATGATGTAGCAGATCTTGAGGTAAAGGGTGATGGTACATATGTAATTGCAAGCGGTGCCCAGACTTTTGATGCAGGCAGCTTGGCAAAGGCGGCTTTCAGAGTTCAAATAGCGGGTGATATTGGCAAGACGATCCCAACAAATATTGGAGATTTGAGATCAGTAGCAGAGATTGAGACAACTCTGACATCGGCTGGATTTACAAAAGGAACAGATTATATTTATGTCCTTGAGGGCGCGACTTCAGGTGGACGTAAAATTGTTAGCGCAGTGGACTGGGATGGTTCTTCACTGAGTGCTTATACTGATACACAGGCTAACCGTGATCTGGCGGCTAAGTTTCTCAAGGAAGGTACATTGGCGCATGATCTGGGTTCTTATGCGACAAAGGATGGCGATGTCTTTACTGTTAATGTAGAGGGCTGGCTGGCTTCAAAGAACCTGACGGAACAGTGGTTAAATGCAAATGTAAAGGTAGGTTCTGATGCCAGTGCCAAGATGAATGCAATGGGAGACTGGCTGGCAAACAATCTCGGTGTTGAGACAGCGGCAAATGTCAGTGGTAATGTGGGTGTCGATGTATCCTATACAACAAAGACATCAGATGGTACAGCAACATCGGCGACATCTCAATCTCTGACACTAAAAGTAGCGGATCGCGCTGATCCTATACCATTTACGAACACTGATACATCGGATGATGTGGCAAGTGGAGGTGAGAATGCTGCATCTGTGGATGGAGTGGCCTTAATCACAAGAAATGGTGATAGTTTAGGAGCATTTAACGTTGGTGATGGTTCAGCAGGTTCACTGGGGGCTAGTGATGTGTCAGGTTACATGATTGAAGTATCACTTTCATCCGGTTCTGTAATGAATGGTATGAAGGGTCTGTCATTAAAGATAAACGGCAGTGAGTATATTGGCCGTCCTGATAACAAAGATGCACCTACAAAATTCTCTTTCAGTTTGCCCAAGCTCGAAGAAGGCCAGACTGTCAGCCTGAAGACGCCTGAGTTCTTTAACACAGGATCAACAGGGCCACTTCAGATTTCTTTTAATACACTGTCTCAAGGTTCTGCTGGAGATGTTGCGATGAGTGATCCAGTCACAATGACAGTCAATATTGCTGCAGAAGCAGATGGTGTAACAGTGACAACACTGGATAATGCTGCTCCTGGTGTTGAGGATTCACAGACTGGTGTTAAGATACCAGCGCGTATTGCCCGTAATGATAAATCAGAGAGTTTAAGTGAGGTTAAGGTAACCGCAACCACAAGCGGGACTGTTGACGATGTTGTGTATCTTACACGTTTTGAGATGCTCAAGACTGGAGTTACCGATCTATCAAGTGCAACGGGTCTGTATGATGTAGCAGATCTTGAGGTAAAGGGTGATGGTACATATGTAATTGCAAGCGGTGCCCAGACTTTTGATGCAGGCAGCTTGGCAAAGGCGGCTTTCAGAGTTCAAATAGCGGGTGATATTGGCAAGACGATCCCAACAAATATTGGAGATTTGAGATCAGTAGCAGAGATTGAGACAACTCTGACATCGGCTGGATTTACAAAAGGAACAGATTATATTTATGTCCTTGAGGGCGCGACTTCAGGTGGACGTAAAATTGTTAGCGCAGTGGACTGGGATGGTTCTTCACTGAGTGCTTATACTGATACACAGGCTAACCGTGATCTGGCGGCTAAGTTTCTCAAGGAAGGTACATTGGCGCATGATCTGGGTTCTTATGCGACAAAGGATGGCGATGTCTTTACTGTTAATGTAGAGGGCTGGCTGGCTTCAAAGAACCTGACGGAACAGTGGTTAAATGCAAATGTAAAGGTAGGTTCTGATGCCAGTGCCAAGATGAATGCAATGGGAGACTGGCTGGCAAACAATCTCGGTGTTGAGACAGCGGCAAATGTCAGTGGTAATGTGGGTGTCGATGTATCCTATACAACAAAGACATCAGATGGTACAGCAACATCGGCGACATCTCAATCTCTGACACTAAAAGTAGCGGATCGCGCTGATCCTATACCATTTACGAACACTGATACATCGGATGATGTGGCAAGTGGAGGTGAGAATGCTGCATCTGTGGATGGAGTGGCTCTTTTTAAACGTGTAGGAAATGATTTAAAGAGTGTTCCAGATAATGATAATGAAGCAATTTCATATTTTACTGTTGGCGACGGCCTTGTAGGTTCATTAAATGCCGATAGTGTATCAGGTTACTTATTAGAAATTTCCCCATCATCTAATGGTATGTCTCTCTCAGATTTAAATGGATTAAAACTGGTTGTTGATGGAATAGAGTTTTCAAGTATGCCTTCAGCTGGAAAACTAGTATTTAGTCTGCCAAAACTTTCTGAGGGCCAGACGGTTAAATTACTTACGCCTAAATTTTTAAATGGGGATCTTCAAGTCAATATAAGCACTTTGGCTCAAGGTTCTGCTGGGGACGTAGCAAGAAGCGACCCTGTTTCTCTTGCTGTTACAATCGTGCCGCAAGCTGATGGAGTAACTATTACTACTAAAGGTGTTGAAGGTGGAACAGGACAAGAAGATATTGGCATTGTTCGTCTTCCTGTTAACGCAAGTCTTATTGATAATAGTGAAATTCTATCTCAAATTAATATTTCATCAAGTAAGGGGGAAATTAGTGAAGTTTACTTTCTTTCTCCAGTGATCGGAGATATCGATTTATCAGTAATGGGTCTTGATGGTTTTGTTGAGCAAAATGGCGATGTGTTTACAATTAATTCATATGCCTGGTCTTTGAACGCGTCCCATACAATTACATCTAAATCAATAGCTGACTTACAGGAAATTTTGGCAGACAATTTAGGGGTTAAAACTGGGATTAATGTAAGTGGTGAAATTAATGTTAATGTTGCTTTTACAACATTAACATCTGTTGGTTCGAGTGTTTCTAAAACTGTAAGTGAAGACCTTACTCTTTCAATAGCTCCATTGCCTGAGCATTTTACAGAAGATGATGCGCCTATACTTTTGTCTATGTATCCTGGATTAGAGGAGTTGGTTGGTGATCCTCCACTTCCTACTAAAGCGAGTGTGAATTTTGAAATTTTGGATGCAAAAGACGGTAATTCAGAAATAATTAGTGTTAATCAAAATTACAATCTTAATGACGGGCAGATTTTTCTAGGTGATAGAAAAGTTGCTGATATTTCATATTCTACAGAGTTGGCAGGGGCGCGAGTTGATTTTGTTGAAAGCACTTCATTTGAGGATATTGTTGACCTACTTAAAAATCTTACTTATGTCAACCAAGGTGAAGCTACTGAAGGGCCAAGAAAAGTTCAAGCATCTCTTGTTAATGAATTCGAGGATGTCAGATGGCAAGCTGTAACTGATGTTTTTGTTCAAGGTATAAATGATCCAACTCAAGTAACAGTAAGTGCTGAACCAGTATCAGATTATTTTGAAGGTCAAGAGCCGGTCTTACTCTTTAATGAAATTATTTTAAATGATCCAGATAATCCTTATGTGGGTACTGTCCAGATTGAATTTAAAGATGGTACATTTACTCCAGGTGACATAATTGCTTCTGACATTAGCGAGAAATTTTCTACGAACTTTAATTCTACCACGGGGAAAATGACCATATCACCTGTGAATTCAGAAATCACAACCGATGAACTTCAAGAATTTTTGAGAGGGTTCACTTTTAGTTCTAATAGTAAAAATCCAGTTATAGATAAAAATTTTAGAACAATTGAACTTTTGATCACTGATCAAGGTGGGGGAACTGTAAACACTTCTCCTGAAACAACAACGCAGTTGATAACCTTTAATGTAATTGAAAGTAACGATCCACCGACAATTGCTGTATCAGACGCAGTCGTTTCTGAGCCAGTAGGTGCTTCTTCAATAATTTCTCTAAATCTTGGACCAAATATTTCGATTTCAGATGCTGATGATGAATTTCTTTCAGAGGTTAAGCTTGCAATTTCTAACGATACGTATCTTCCTGATGGTGCTAATGCAACAGATAGTTTTGTATTTCCTTCTTCTTATGACGGCTTCAATATTGTCGCGAGTGACTCAGATAGATTATTAACATTAACGCCTCAAGTGCCAAAAACAATTGCTGAATTTAATCACTTAATTAATAATATTTCTATAAAAATAGAAGGCGATGATCCTACTGGTTTAGGCCTCTTTCCAAATAGAAAAATTGTTATAGATGCTACAGATCTATCAGGAGATAAAACATCAAAAGAGCTTGATTTAAATATTAATTCAAGTGATGATTTGCCCATTCTGTCTCTTGGGACTGCTGGAAGTGTAACTGATATTTCAGTTGCAATAGAAAATATTCCACTGTTTACAAGTGAGTTTACTTTTGATGATGTTGATACAAGATATGATAAGTTTTCTATCGAAATGATTGGGGGAGCAGATGGTGAGGATGTCCTTTCATTAAATTTATCAACACCTAATAATATCGTTGAAAGTTTTGAGAAAGCTCTAGATCTTGAAGCCTCAACAACCAGTAAGCTTGTATTTGATTTTTCTTCTTTTCCACAGTCAGTTTCACAAAATAATACTAATATTATCAAAGGTATTACAGACAATCTTGTATATGCAAATAATGCAGACCCTTCAATAGGTATTTCAGCTGGAAATAGAAAAATTGAAACAAAGTTTTTTGAAAATATTTCCGACATTCTGCCAACTGTTCAAAGAGCAACAGACGAATTCATTGTAGGTGCAAAGTTTGATGGTGAAAATCCAACAAACCTTGCCTTTGGCCCACAATCTATTATTGATGAGCTTAATGGATCAACTGTTGATGAAATAATAATCACGATAGATTATGGTGATAGTCAGCCCGATATTTTTGATCGTCTTATTATAGATACTTCACTAATTGATAATAATATTTTAGATGATGTTAGGCTTGAGATTGCTCCTCAAACCGTATTTGGAAATTCAGCAACTTTTATTTTTCCAGCATCTGCCATCATGGCAGGTGTCTCTCCAGCGTTTTCTGCAAGTATGACTGCAGATATTTTCCGTTCAGCTATTCAATTTACAAATGAATATGTAATGAATTTAGATCTTAGATCTGTCTCTGCAACTGTGACCCCAACAGATTTACTTGAGGGGCAAAGTTTTGGTGCTCAAGTTAGAACTTCAATTACAGTTGATGATACTGTAATTCCAAAAATAGTCCTTACCGAAGAAGATAATATTGAAGGTAATAATTCATCAATAGCTGGTCTGTGGAACCAAATCACACCAAATTCAGATGCCGTAATATGGGTTGATCACGGGTATTTTCCATATGAACAGAATACGATTGCATTTGACAATGTAACAGGTGTCATAGGTTCAGCAGCAGGTGATTTAATTATTGCGAGCAGCCAAGGAGCTTCTGACTTCATTGCTGGTATGCAGGGCGATGATGTGATTTTAGGTTCAGGAGATGACCATTTGAGGTATGATCTTGAGTTTTCTGTGTCTGAAGCCCTTAGAATAAGAAATTATGAGGATGATGTTTCAGTAAAGACTTCTTCTTGGTTTCAAAAGGAAGGAATTGAACTTCGTTTTGATGATGTTAGAGATGTTGCAATCGGAAATGATGTTAAAACCTTTTATGCATTTACAGATATTTTTGGGGGAACAGATTTAGTTACTGGTATCTCCGAGATTCATTTAACAGAACTTAGTGATGATGTAGTAGGAACTTCAGGACAAGAAGTTGTCTATACTCATGAAGGTGATGACTTTATAGAAACACATGGTGGTTCTGATTTTATTCACGCAGGTGATGGTCAGGATACTATTATCTTTCATGGAGGTGAGGAAATATTTGGTGGTTCTGGTAGTGATATTTTTGTTCTTTCCTCAAATCATCAAGACAGTTTTCATACTAAAATAAACGATTTTAGTTTCGATGATGGAGATGTATTAGATCTAAGGTCAATACCTACAGTATCAAGAGATGATATCGATACAACTGTGATAGATGAAAATACTTTAGAATTATCAATAGGTAATCTTGGAAAAATTACATTAAATAACATTGATTTTGAAACAGACGAAAATATTCAATTAAAAATAAAAGATCAAATCTTGATAACAGAAAATATTACTAGTGTTGAGATGATCAATAATGCTGGGGATGTGGTAGACCCTTTATCAGGATTGAGTGGTGATTATATAAATTTTTCAGAATTAGATGCCCCGTCAGATGTTACATATATTGATGTCAACCATGGCTTTATTCAGATATCAGACAAAGTTGCATTTTTCCAAGGAAATGAAGATGCTTACTACAACTCTATTATTGGCTCTAAAAATGTAGATGTTATTTCAGGTGATATTCAAGGTGTGTCAATTCATTACGCAGGATTTGAAGGGGATGACATTTTTCTTGGTGGTCATGATGATGTCATTGACTATGGTCTTGAGGAACGTATGCAAGAATTTTTTAATTCTTATTATGATAGACCTGGTGTTACGGTAAAACTTGGTGATGTGAGCACCCCAACACTCAATGAACTTATTCAAAATACAACTGATATTAATACAGCAAATATTGATGCGATGATTTCTGGAACTGCGATAGATACTTTTGGTGATACAGATATAATTGAGGGTATTACTAAAGTTAGTGGAACATCATCTTCTGATATTTTAATTGGTTCAAAAGAGGGAGATGAGTTAGTTGGTGGCCGAGGTGACGACTTTATTTATGGTCAAGCTGGTGCAGATGTGCTTACGGGTGGCCAGGGTTCTGATGTTTTTTATTATGATATTAGTGAAAAAGAATATGGCGCAGACATAATAAAAGATTTTAATTTACTAAGTGATAAACTCTTTATTGGTGGATTTGGCGAAAATCTTACAGATGATAATTTAGCAATTATGTCTGGTGAAGAAATGTTTGGTGAAGGTTGGCAAGATCTTGGTGATAGTTTATATAAAGATTACGTTGTTGGTATAGAAAAACTATCTGGTGATTTTGATGCGATATTATATTTGGAAGATGTTAATTACTCTACTGAAGAAGTTAACTTACTCCTTAAGGATATTTTAAGCGATGTGGCCGCATAAATTTCAATGCACTATTGCCTTTATAATTTGTTCATTTTCATTTAGTTCAGTTTCTTATGGCGTCTCTGAAGAGTTTCTAAGAATTATTTCAAACACTACTCTTGAGCAAGAACAGACTTACGAGGCTGAAAAAAAAATTATTGAAGCTATGCAAGATAGAAAAGTAGATGAAAGTGATTATAAGCCAATTGTTGAAGGCGAATTTTCAGGTTCATTGCTTCTGTATGACAATTTTCGAAAAGATAAAGGTTTGTCAGATAAAGACAAACATGATTTTTCATTAACATCAATTTTGAAAGTATATGACTTTGGGCGTAAAGATTTAATTTATGAAAGTGCTGATAAATCGATCGAGATACAACGTATAAATTTACTTAAGGTGAAAAATAAAGAAGCTGAGAGGCTTTATAAAATTATTTCTGACTATGATTATGCTTCGAGTAAGATGGAAAAACTTAATGATTATGAAATTTTTCTCAATAGTCAAGGTGACAAGATTAGAGATAAGTTTAACCTTGGAGGAGGAACTGTATTAGAACTTAATCAGTTTGAGCAGCTTGTAAATGGTTTTATTTTGCAAAGACAATCTATCGCTAGAGATTTAAGAGATGCTAAAGCTCAATATAATTTATATTTTTCAGTCCCGTTTAGAAAAAATGTTTTTCCAGCTGAAGCAGAATTAGCAGCAAGATCGTATAATATTACAGGCAATCCTTTTAAATCAGTTGAATATAACCTGGAAGAGGAATTATTAGATCTTGAAATAAGGAAGAGTAGATTAGAGCAAGCTGTTACATCCTCCGAAATGTTCCCAGATTTAACTTTAGGATTGAAATTAACAAAATTTGATGTTTTGAGTACTGCTAACGATTTTGAGATTAGAGCAACCGCTACTTCTAAACTCAATTTTTTTGATGGTTTCCGAAGAAAGTATACAGTTAAAGGACAGTCTGAAAGAATTGCTGCTCTTGCAGCTCAGCTTAGAAATGCAAAATTGCTTAAAGACCAACGTTTGGCGCAATATCGTATTAGATATCAGAATTTAGATGATGAAGCTCTAATTGAAGTGGAAAAAAAGCAAAAGTCAAAGAAAGACTGGGATATAGCAAAAGAAATGTCCTCAGTAACTGCTTTAGATCTAGGAACTGAAATACGATATGCTTCTTCTATTTTATCCAGTGAACTTCGTTTAATGGATATTGAAGCTGAAAAAGGCTTGCTTTTAATTCAAGGTATTTCAGTGCAAGGTAAATTATCAGAATTTTTCATAATACCAGATCAAAATACGGAGAAAGTATTTTGATTGACCACTGGTTTTGGAAATATGCATTTGAAAATAAAGGGTCATATTTTCAGGCAGGTGTAGCTACTTTTTTTGTAAATATTTTTGCTTTAGCTGTTGGTTTTTTTGTTATGGTTGTTTATGACAGAATTATCCCAAATAATGCAATCACATCTCTGACGGGCCTTTTTTTTGGAGCATCAGTTGTTATCCTACTGAAGTATCTTTTAGAATTGCTGAAGACATACTTCCTTGACTATGCGGGACAAACTATTGAAAAGAAAACATCTGGAACCTTGTTTGATAAAATTCTTGCCTATGATTTGCTTAGAGCACCAAAGTCAAATGGAGCTGTAGCTTCACTTGTGAAGGATTTTGAAACTTTTCAACAGTTTTTTACATCTGTTACTATATTAATACTTATTGATATACCTTTTTTATTTTTATTTTTATATGTTATCTATGTTATTGGTGGTGCAGTTGTTTATGTTCCAATGGCTTTAATACCTGCAATGTTATTCGTTAGTGTTGTTTTGCAACCATTTTTAAAAAATATTGCTGTAAAAAGTGCTGATGGTAGTGAAAAAAAACAAGCAGTTCTACTAGAAACCCTTCAAAATATGGAAACGGTAAAGTCTATTTCTGGTGCTAATACTTTACGAAATAGATGGATGAAGTCAGTTGATGAGCAAGCTGCCTTTAATGTAAAATCTAAGTTTTTAAATCAAATTGCATCCAGCTTTTCAGGAACTGCATTGATGTATAATCAAATTGGAATTGTTACAGTTGGGGTATTTTTAATAGCTGATGGGAAAATGAGCATGGGGGCACTTATAGGATGTGTTATAATATCAGGTAGGGCCATGGCTCCTGTTGCACAGGTAGCTGCAGTATTAAGCCGGACAAATGTAGCAATTGAGTCATTTCGTCGCGTTAACGAGTTTATGCTTGTTACGAGCCGAGAAGAAGAAACACGTGGTTACGTTAAAAGGGGAGAAATGTCAGGTCCGGTAGCAATTAAAAATTTAACATTCCGTTACCCAGAGAGCCAGACAAAGCTTTTTGATAATTTGACATTAGAAGTTGAAAAATCAACAAAAGTGGCGATGCTTGGAAGAATTGGCTCTGGGAAAAGTACTTTTCTAAGATTATGTTTGGGATTGTATTATCCAGATGACGGTATGGTTTTGGTTGATGGCACAAATATTACACAAGTAAGGCCAGAAGACCTGAGAAAAAATTTTGGTGTAGTGCCTCAGACTGTATCTCTCTTTTCTGGAACTGTTGGAGAGAATATCACAATTGGTGTGGATGATTATGACGAAAAATTTTTGTTGAAGGTTTCAGAAATATCTGGTGTTATGTCATGGCTTGGAAGAACCCCAAATGGTTTTGACTACAAACTTTCCGAGGGTGGGAAGGAACTTTCAGGAGGGCAAAGACAAACAATCGCTATTGCAAGGGCACTAATAAGAAAACCGCATTACATTATTTTGGATGAGCCTACAGCAAATATGGATACTGCAACCGAGCAACTAGTTCTAAAAAATCTTTCTGAATATTTTACAGATGAGACTGTCCTCATAGTTACGCATAGAATGGCGCCATTGTCCCTTGTTAGTCGGATTGTTGTTCTCGATAACGGTAAAGTTAATGTCGATGGTCCTAAGGAAAAGATTTTAGAAAGGCTCAAAGGTGCAGCTTAATGACCTACTTTCGGAATTCTGCTCTTCTATTTATAATTGTTGGATTTACAATTTTTATAATTTGGTGGAGTAACCAGGTTGAGCTTGATGAGTTTGCCCGTATGCAAGGTAGTGTTATACCCTCAACAAAGGAAAAAGTAATCCAATCTGAATTTCCAGGTCGACTAATCTCAACAAATGTTGTTGTTGGTCAATTTGTTCTAGAGGGCGATATTCTAGCAAAAGTTCAAGATGAAGAATTGAACACAGATTTGACGATAAAAACTGAAGAGGCAAAAAGAGCTGAAGCAGCGTTAATAAGAACAGCGGCTTTACAGAACGAAAAGATACCAGAATTTGATGAGACTTGGACTGGACAGTTATCTCAGATTGCTTCAGAACAAGTTGTCATAGCGCGAACTAGGCTTATAACACTTAATTCTGAGAAAAAATTATTAGCAAGTGAGTTAAGGCAACTTAAGCAACAAATCTCCGATTCAAAATCTGAAATGCTAGCAGTTGAGAGAAGTCTTGATCTCGTTCGAGAAGAAGAAAAAATTATGGTGCCTATGGTTGAAAGGGGGTATGAGCCAGAACTAAAGTTAATTCAATTAAAGCAAAAAATTGAGGATAGTATAAATCGTCGTCAAAGAATCGAAAATGAATTAGACCTTTTGGCACTTCAGGTTAGAGAAATACAAGATAGAAATGCCAGTATTATGGCTAGTTTCTTTGAGCAATTGGCAAACGAGGTCGAGCAATATAGTACTGCAATAAATCGAACAACTAATGAACTAAAAAAAATCAACAGAAGGATAACTGCATCTGAAATAAAAAGTCCTGTTACAGGATATGTTTCAACTGTTGAGGTCACAACACCTGGTGAAGTTATTTCCACCGGTATGGTGCTGGCAACCATTGTTCCAGAAAGTGACGAACTTGTTATTGAAGCCAAGCTAGCCCCAAAAGATGTCAATTTTATCACAATTAATCAGAAGGCAAATATTATTTTGACCGCATATGATGCAACTGTTTACGGAAAAATTAAGGGAAAAGTTTCAAAAATCGGCATTAATACTCTCGAAGATCCTTCTACAGGTGAAACATATTATCCCATAACAATATTAGCTGAAGACAAATCATTTGACCAAAGACCCAATGAGGTGGCTGAGTTTGTTCCAGGTATGGAGGCCTCTGTTGAACTTGTTGGTGAAAAACGCTCAATAGCACAATATATTATGAAACCTTTTAAGAAGTTTCAATTAGAGGCTTTTACTGATCGGTAGTAAGTTATATTATTAATATTAATTTTTATATCTAATTTGTTATTACTAATTTAAATCAATAAAAAAATTTTGCTGATTCGTTAATGTAAACCCAAAAGTATTAAAACCTTAAAGGTCCTAAAAAATTATTATTGATTTTTTTTGTTAAATCATTGAAAAAATTAAAAAAAAAATTTGACCTGATGTGATTAATGTCACTTGATTAATCTCTAAATTTCTATAAACTATCAATATGTTAGAAGTCTTATACGACTATAAATTAATATTTATAATGGAGAAAGATTAAATGGCACCCGATGATTTAAACTTAACCGTAGACTTTAATGACGCTTCCTTTGAAGACGAAGGTACTCAAGACCCATATATTCCGGAAACGTGGGCTTCAAATAGAAATTCGACTGGCGATAATGCATCGATGGGAGTACTTGGCGCAGGCTCAAAGGCTGCTGAATTCGTTTTTGATTTCGATGACGCTAGTTTTGATAATGATCCTGACACAGATATTGGTATTGAATCAGATATGGAAGGCGGAAGTAGGGTGCTCCGTGTTGACACATCTAATGACCAGGGATCATTTAAATTCTCCAGTATTAAAGGTGACGCTCATTCAGTTGGGACAACACCAGCATCATTTTACGGTGAAGTTGCATATTCGGGGAATGCAGCATTTGGCGTAACAGATGCATTTCTTGACAATATTAATGATCCTTCAACTAATCCAGGTCTCAATTCAGGTGGATCTGTAGCCAAGGACAGCCCCGTTCACGTTGGCGCGGTAGCAGGTGCCACTGCCATGCTTTCGTTAGGACAGACAGCTTCTGGTAAAGTTGACTTAAATTTTAATTCTGCTAATGCTCTGGCTCCGCAAGCTTTTCAGGTTTACAAGCAAATTGATGCTGATGGAAGTGTTGGTCATTTTGTGGCCCTAAATATGGGGGGCCCCGCTACTGATAAAAGTCATGCGCCAATAGGTAATTCCATTGCATTTGTTCCTGTAAAAGAAGAAGCTGGTACCTGGTCTCCAGCTATTGAGAATAACGGGTATGTATACACTGGACGTGGCGGAAGCATTCAAGGTGTTGAATCAAAAGAGAAGGTTTGGATTGACCTTGACGCTATTGGTCTGACATTTGGCCCAGAAAATAATCCTCAAACAAATGCACAGGAGCGAATTGACGGCAATGATTTCGGTATTGAACTCGTTGGGGACGGCATTTCAACAGTTGACATTGGCAATTTTGGAACAGTCAGCAAATTTGGTATTAGGGTTGACAATAACCTCTATATTGACGGTGTAACTGAAATAAAGTTAAACGAAGGCGGGGCCAATGTCCGAATTGAAGCTGATGGAATAGAAGACACTTACACACTTGTATCCGGAAGCGGCGATGATTTAATTGATTTCCGCTCATCTCTTAATACTCTAAATCCAGGAGAAGATTACGTTAAATTATCATACCAGGGGCATGAGAGTGTTAATCTTACACTCGCTGACATGGCCAAAGCAGCTGGAAATAACGGTTTTACATTAACTGAGCATGTAGATGGTTACGCAAACGCGGGAGACCGTGTAAAGGGTGCCGTAATTGATGAAATAATTTTGTCAAATGGCTCAGATGTTGTGAATATTGAAGGCTCTGCCTTTGGTGTTGGAGTTCAGCAGGTCATGAGGCCTGGTTACGCTGATGAAAACGATACAAACGGTAATCCGTTTACAAACGTTATGCTTCAAAATGTTGAAATCATAAAACTCAATGACGGAACTGAATACCATCTCTTGCAGGGCGGAACAGGTACTCTGAAAGATTTCTACTATTACGCTTCAGATAACAGAGCAAATATATCTGGTTTAGGAGATGATAGAGAGCATATTGTCTATCAAGACAGTGACCATAAGGAAAATGCATTTGCTGACAATAACAGTACTTTGCAGAAATTTGTCTGGATTGACACACGCGGTTCTGACGGTAAAGGCCACCGATTTGAAATGGCTGTTGAGCATGACGTGGTTGTTGAAACTCAGGTTTCAGGTCATTCGGGTTGGATTATACAAAACCAGAAGGTAGATACCTTCCAAAGTCACTCAATTGGAACAGATTTTAGTTCTAACACAGTTCTACAAGAACAGTTAATGAATGATGCCGCCTTAAAAGGCATTAACACGTCAGGCACTTTGACAATGGATACTGACGGTCAGGTTTACATGATCGGTGACAATGAGCAGGTCCGTGACGCAATTATCAATTCTTTAGATGCGAAATACGCAAGCGGCTCCGCATCAAATATGAGCGCTGGATCTGATTTCCGTGCTGATTTTTATATGGCTGTAAATATTTCTGATGGAGCTAATGCAGCGATTGTTAATGTTCGTGTTGAGTATGATGGAACTGAATGGAAGGCTGTAGAAGGACAGGTTTTGACTGGCAGGCATTCGGTTACTGCGTCGACAACAGATAACGCGACTGTCGGAACTGATATTGGTGAACAAATTGAAATGCTAAGCGGAGCTGGGACAGACTTTTTGGCTGCTGCTGCAGGGTCAGATAATTACCTCATGATGGCTGGTGCAACCGATAATGGTGTTACAACTATTCTTGAAACCACAACTGCTCAAAATATCAGAGACGCGTTTTTCAATGAAACCTCAGTAGCGATTGACGATGAGGATAGTATTCAGCTACGTGAGCAGTTTAACATCCACGATGTAAGCTTTGAGCGTATTGCATCTGGTCGTGGCGTAAACCAGAATACTTTGGAAATCACTTCTGCTAACTATGACGGATCAGTTGATACATTTGAATTAGCTAACCAGTACAGCTCATTTACAACCAGCCAGGTTGAGTATCTCGTACTCGGCCAAGGTTGGGAAGGTAACGGCGAAGTTTATAAATTGCATGTTGACGGCGACTTGTCCGACGGTGTCATGCACGGAACAGATGAGAGCGACATCCTGGTTGCATCAAAATACCATGACGACCTTCACATGGGAGGTGGTGCTGGTGACAACGTGCTTGTCGGTGCGGATGGTGCTCAGCATTTCAAAGTGGGCCTTGGTCACGACGTTATTAAGAATTTTAATTCCGGAGACGGTGATACAATTTTTTCATTCAGTCAGCTTGATCATTCTATTTCAAGTTACGAGCGTGTTGACAGTGACGGCAATACTGCTGCTGACGGTGCGCATGCGAAATATGTTTTTGCCAATGGCGCTACACTAGTTGTCGAGAATATGGGTAGCACAGGCGTCAATTTTACCGGCCAATTCCAGGGGCCTAGCGACACGTATGCCAATGGCTGGAAGTCGATTGGTAAATTTGAAGCAACAGACCACCATATGGTTGACTTATACCAGCAGGATGTTGGCGGTGTAACAATAACAGCTCAGCAAACACCGAAGTATAAAGTCACAAATCAATTAGATACTTACGACGTTAGCTCAGCAACTATTGAAACAGGCTCTGGGGCAGAAATTGTCACTGTTTATGCAAGCCGTGATCCTTTCGGAGACGCTGAAGGTTATTTGATTGAGACAGGCGGCGGCGTTTTATACGATTTGCCTGGTGGTGTCAATGTTTCTGCTTCAAATGCGTTGCGAGCTATGTCAGGTGGTACACTTCAGGATCTTACGCTTAGCGATCTCACAGTGTCGAGCGTTGATCTTAGTGTTAAGTCCATGCTTCTTGCCGAATTTGACGCTGGTGGTACTTCTTTCCATCCTCTGACTTCATCAGAAAAGGCTAATTTGGCAAAGTATGACGGTCTTGATGTCAACGCAATTCCGACAACAAGGGGTGATGTAGTTATTAAAACATTTACTGGGTTTGGCAATGAGACAGATCCAATTGACAGTACATCAGCAACTAGCTTTGCGTCAGACTATGACTCAAGCGAAGCGTATACGCCTTACACAAGTGCTAACGCGGATGGAAGTGACGTCATTTCAAGTGACACAGATACATTCTGGAAGGGTACTTTTAAGGGAGAGGTTCTCGATCTTTCAAATTACACAGACAAGACTACTGGAGCTGATTACTCGTTTAGTTCTGATCATATCGAGATCGGTATTGACGGCGATTACTTTACTGTTACTGACCAGTCTAAACCTGCGCCGACAATTCACACGCCAACTGCAAGCGATTTGGCAAACTTGGTCTACACTGATAATAGGTGGCATACTGAGGCTGTTATATCACCTGATGCGACAGATACGACAAAAGTTGACAATGCTTACAGTGATGTGCAGGTTTACTTCCAGTATCGGGATGACGACAGCAAGCGTTACGCAATCGATTACGATGGTGTCGGTGATCCTGAAATGGATATTATTTACGATCCGAACGATCCCCCTGCAAGAGTTGAGGATATTGAAGCGTCAGACAGTTCACAGCCTTATCCGTTTATGTGGACAAAGCATGACAACATTCCTGGAGCTGATGGTGTAATTGGTGCTCCTGAAGGTTGGGAGTACGATGTTTGGCATCTTGAAGATACTAACGGTAACCTAAAATTTGCTATTCGTACTGATAGCTCTGACCCAACAACACAGGTAGAAATTTACGATATAAACGGAGATCGTTTTGAGGGCTCCTATAATGCTCGTATCTCTGAGTGGACATTTAATCCTGAAAACGTAAGTGATAGTTATGCAGATGTTGGTTTTTCTTACTTTGAGTATGATTTACCAAATCTTACTGCTGGTGAAACTGTAACATTAGAAACAATCAGGCCAAAGGATGCTGGCGGTAGTTTGTTAGATACTGCGATGCGTGACACCACTTTGTTTGTTCTTGATTCAAGCGGTGATGTTATAGCTCATGACGATGACGATGGTGAGGGTGCCTACAGTAAACTGTCATTTGACGCTCAGACAGGTGAAACTTACAGTGTTCGTGTTGGCGCATTTAATAATGATGAGTTTGTAGTAGGCAATACAGATTTTGGCAAAATGGATTTTGGATTAGTTCTAGAGAGGGCTGGTCAATCTGATTATGACGTGCAGGCTGGCACCTATTTAGCGGATGGGTGGTCTTCATCTGATCTGGCCACTTCTAATACAGGTGCAAGTAGCGTTAAGGGTTTAGTTGCTAATTTGCCTCACGCTACAGAAGCTTTATATGATGCAGGTGGTAGTCAGTTAACGCCGACTGTATGGGTTAACCACTCAGTAGTTGACAGTGTGCAAGTTTATCAAACATCTGACAGTTTAGGCCAAGAGATGCTTGCTATCGACAATGCTAATGGCGTAAAAACACAAGTTTTCGATCCTGAGGGTACCCCTCTCGTTATAGCAGATTCTATAACTCGAAAAGAGGATATCTTTGTTGACGACGGTGGCCAGACACAATACTACCCATTTGTGTATCAGGATGTATCAGCACTTACTGGCGATGGTTTTGATGGTATCGACAGTCTTGAGTACAGAATTGATGGCTTTAAAACAGATGTAAATTATTATGTTGATAGTTTAGATGGTAGTGTAGATGCATCTGGTAATACTGTTAAGGTGCAGGTCACCGATCATATTGGTGATGCAAATAGCATAGACAAAGCTTCAGATAAACATGATCTCTTTGCATATGACGGATCTTATCCTGATGTAAGTGACCAGGTCTTTGATTTTGATTATAAGGATGCCTCATCATCAATTACTGACGTGAGTGTCTACACATTAGAGGTTCGTGATCCTTCAGATATTGGTGATGTTTCTTTCACAGATGACAGCTACTACATTGACAATCCAGATGGTAGTTTAGATGCATCTGGCAATCCTGCTAAGCTGCAGGTCACCGATTATTATGGTGATGCGTAT
>CABYVI010000018.1 GCA_902522415.1 uncultured SAR116 cluster alpha proteobacterium
ATAGCAATTATTTTCTTTTAATTCGCTAATAACTTTTTTACTTTTTTTTCTATCAACTGCAGCAAGTAATCCCCCACTTGTTTGAGGATCGAATATTATACTATTTTCATTTTTAATATTTTTATTAGAATTAATTTCTTCTTTATTAGACTTTGAAAGTGATGAATATATTCCATTTTTTAAATATTTATTCGCACCATTTATTTTTGGAATATCTTTTATATTAATTTTAGCACCAAAAGGTTTTGTTAAATTAAGTGTATGCCTAGCCAAGCCAAATCCTGTCACATCAGTAATTGAGGTAATATTGTTTTGTAAAAAAACTTTAGATGCAAAATGATTTGAAGTTAGCATAATATTAAGTGCTTCTTCATAGTCTAAAGGACTAGCAACTCCTCTCATGTGAGCAGCTAAAATAATTCCTACACCAATTGGTTTTGTTAATATTAATTTATCACCAACTTTTGGTTTTATGAAATTAAAACTTTTTGGTCTTATTCCATTTATACAGAAACCCACTTGAAGCTCTTGGCCTTCACTCGTGTGCCCACCATTTAAGTGAATTTTGTGCCTTAAAAACTCATAACTACAACCGCTTATAAGTTCTGAAATTAATCTTGTTTGAATATTTTTTAAACCTGAAGGTAAAATAAATATTGCTTCTGCTGAAACAGGTTTAGCACCAGATGTTAGAACATCCGACATTGAATGAAGGGCAGCTATTCTTGATAAGGTATAAGGATCATTTACAATTGAAGAAATTAAATCAACAGATTGAACTATATCATTTCCATTTGGAACTTTTATCAAAGATACATCACTATTTATATTGATATTTTTTAAAGTCAGATCATTTTTTTCTAATTTTCTTCCTTTTGCACTGATAATACCTTGGTTTAGAGATTGCCATTGTGTTTTCGCTCCGCACCCTAAACATTTTATTTCAGCTAATGCAGGGTCTGTAAGATCATCTTTTGATATTAAATTAGGATGTGGTTTAAAACTCTCCATTTTCATAAATTTTAAATCATTATATGTTCTTATAAACTTTTCATCTATATATCTTTTTAACTTCCAAGCCCAATTACTTCGAAATGATAAAGGCCCCCATGTAGCTACAGCTTCATTTTGACCATCGCCAATAAGTGATAAAAAGAATTTTTGAGGTTTATAACTAACAAGTTGAGATTTCAATATTTTAGATCGTATATTTTTATATAGTATTGGACCTTGTCTGACTGCGTAGACACCTGCTTTTGATAGTTTAAAATTTCTAATTGAGCAAACATCACCTGCTGAAAAAATATTTTTATTCGATGACTGTAAGTACTGGTTTACTTTTATAAAACCATCTTCTGTAGTTTCTAATTTTGTATCTGAAAGCCATTTAGGAGCTGAAATAGATGTAACTAAAAAATTAAACTGGGAATTGATTCTTTTACCATTTTTAGTGATTAAGGTATTTTTTTTAAACTCCACCACCTCATCACTTAAAACGACGTTTATGTTGTTTTTATATAAAAGAGACATGACATTTTTATGTACTGAATTAGAACTATTTTTAATTAAATTGTCAGTTCTAGATACTAAAGTAATATTTTTTTCCTTTTTGTTCTCTAAATCTAAAAATTTTTTTAATGATAGAGCTATTTCAACTCCACCTGAACCTCCTCCAACAATAGTCATGGAAACTTTATCAATCTTTTTTAATTCATTCTTAATCTTATGAAAGTTTTGTATCAAATTGGATATTGGTTTTATTGGCGTGCTGTATTTGTCAGCCCCTTTAATTTTTTTTATATCAGGTTCACCCCCAGTATTAATTGAGAGTGTGTCATAGCAAACAGGAACTCTATTTTTAAGATGAATTTCTTTTGCATAAATATCTAATCCTGTAACCTCATCAACTATTAGCCTTGCATTAGCAAATTTACATAAATTTAAAAGATTGATTTGAGTATCTTCCTCATTGTATGTGCCAGCAATGTAACCTGGTAGCATTCCACTATAAGAAGAAGTGAGATTTTTATTAATAAGAGAAATTTTCAGGCCTGGGATTGGTTTCATCCCAAACTTTTTTAGAACTGATATTTGTGCGTGTCCACCACCAATTAAAACCAAATCATGAGTAGTAGGAGCTGTATTAATTAAAATATTTTTGAAATTCATTTAAAAATTTTCAATAAATTTTATTTAAATGGAGGCCGGACCCGGAATCGAACCGAGGTAGCTGGATTTGCAATCCAGAGCATGAGCCACTCTGCCATCCGGCCAGTTAATTGATATTCTTATATTTTTTATCAGATAGTGTAAATATATAATCAAGATTATTTAATATTAAAAAATTAAATAACTAAACTATTTTTATTTAGCTAACATGACGCATTAAATTAAAGCAAACACTAAACAAAATTTTTTACGAGGTAATTTATGATTGGATATGTAATGTTTGGAAGTAACAATATTAAAGAATCAACTAATTTTTATGACCGAGTTTTATCTCATCTTGATATTATTAAAGTTGAAATTGATGACAAATATGTTGGTTATGCTAATAGCAAAACTCCAGAAAATATAATATTTTATATCACAAAACCTTATAATAATGAAACTGCCTCATTTGGAAATGGAACTATGCTAGCTTTTCGAGCAAAATCAAATATAATAGTTGATCAGTGTCATGCTGCAGCTTTAAACAAGGGGGCTGTAAACGAGGGTTTTCCTGGTTTAAGAGATGGGTATGGTAACACATACTATTCTTATTTTAGAGACTTAGATAACAATAAGATATGTATTTACTCGAACAACTAATTTTTCAATAATTTTTATTAAATTTAATCACTTTTTGCATCAGAGAATTGTTTTTTTAATATCATTTTTAAAATTTTCTTTTTTTTTATTTGATAATAATTCAAAAGTTATTATCATTTAGTTTCAGCTTATTAAGCAGCTGAGTTTAGTTGAGGAAATAATAAATAACATATAAACAACTAAATAAACTATGGGGTGCCGAAAGGCCCCCTTTTTTTTTGCACTTTTTTGCAGAATTTATAATATATATTTCATTTCAAAAAGTTTCAATATGAGCATAATTAATTAAGAATATTTTTAATATAGTTTTTTTTGATGGCATAAAAATTGCTATTTAAAAACTAATTATTTTCAGGAGATTTTATGGAACCGCTTTCAGTTATTTCTTTATTTTTTAATTTAGCATCTTTCAATGCTAATAATGAAACAGCTCAATTAAAAGATAGTCAATATTATTACTCTATAGCTGATGCAAAACACCAAATCTTTAATGGCAAAGTTGAAAATTTAAATATTAAAAATTTAAACAAATTTTCAAATATTAACTTTTCATTGGAAAAGTAAACATCTCTTTATCAATTTCTTGACTATAGGCTATTTCAGGATTAACAAGTTTAAGAATTTATTTAAATTTGTTTGTAATGAGTATTTTTAAGATAATTATTATATTTTTGATAAAGTTTTATCAGTATTCTATTTCACCTTTAATCGGAATAAATTGTAGATTTTCTCCTACATGTTCAAACTATGCTATTCAGTCAATTGAAGAAAAGGGATTATTAAAAGGTACTTACTTTTCTTTTAAGAGAATTTTAAGGTGTCATCCTTTTGGAGGATCTGGATATGATCCTGTAAATAAAAACAAATTATAGATAATAAACAGTATTTTATTAACTTTAATATTATGGGATATTAATATGAATTATGACTTGGCTAGAAAAAATATGGTTGAAAACCAAATTAGAGCCAACAAAGTTACAAATTTAAAAGTTATTGATGCATTTAGCACCGTAAAGAGAGAAATTTTTGTTCCTGATAAATTAAAAGAAATTTCTTATAATGATGAAGACATAGCTTTATCAAAAAATAGATTTATGATGAAACCTATGTTTCTTGCACGATTATTTCAGTCACTAGAACTTAAAGGTAACGAAAATATACTTCATATAGGGTCAAATTTGGGTTACGGTTCTGCTATATTATCTCAACTATGTTCTGCTGTTATTTCAATTGAAAAGGATAAAAAATTTTTTGAAAAATCTATAGATACACTCTCAGAGATTGGGTTTGATAATGTCGTTCCTCTTCATGGACCTATGGAAAATGGTGTCCCAAAAGAGGCACCATATGATGTAATTTTTATTGAAGGGTCAATCGAAGAAAAGCCAGAAGAACTTTTTGATCAGTTAAATAATAATGGTAAATTAATTGTAATAATAAAACCTGAAAACGTAAATATTGGTAAAGCTATTTTATTTTTTAAACTTAACAATGAAATAGGTAATGAAGTACTATTTGATGCTCAAGTA
Source organism: uncultured SAR116 cluster alpha proteobacterium (assembly GCA_902522415.1). Lineage (GTDB taxonomy): Bacteria > Pseudomonadota > Alphaproteobacteria > Puniceispirillales. The sequence goes on from CABYVI010000018.1 coordinate 4,341, forward strand.
GGAAAATTACCAATATTTAGGCATAAACCTCAATTTTCATTTTAATATAAATTTACTAACAAAAATAAATTTTATATAATATTTCTAATTTAAACAAATTAAAGTTAGGTGTGTAAATGCAAAATAATTCAATTTTTAGAATAATTTCTCTTTTATTAGCACTTAATTTTATAACCTTTCATTTAAATGCACAATCAATCGAAGCTTCTATTTCTATGGGTTTAAATAATTCTAATTCTTTGTCAGGTGCAAGTTTTGAGTGGGCCTCACTTAAAGAAAAATTTAATCAATCTTCAGCAGGTAAAGAAATTACAGGAACCTTGAAAGGTTCTTTTTCTGAAACATATTCTGGAAATAGTGGTGACTATAATAATAGTTTTAGTAATAGCATAACAGCTACCCTATCAAAAAAACTCTATGATGGAGGAGTGGTTAAGTCATCTAAAAAAATTAATAACTTAAGGCTATCACAAAAATCTATCCAAATTAAGACTTTGGAGCAGCAAATTATTTTAGAGATCATTAATTCTCATTTAAATCTTTTTTTATCACAAAAAATAAAAGAATTGAGAAATAAAAATTTTTTAAGAGTTAAAGAACAAGTTGAAGCTAATAAAGCGCGATATCAGGTAGGTGCTATAAACAAAACAGTCCTTGCAGAATCAGAAGCTAGATTAGCCAGAGCTAATTCACAATTAATTGAAGCAAGCTTAACTCTTACAAATGCCATAGAACAGTATATATCACTTATCGGTGAAACACCTGGTGATCTAGTTATACCATCAGAAGTTAAAAATATTCCCAAAGACGAGGTGGAAGCTTTAAAACGTTCTGAACAGCATTCTTTAAAAATTGCTTTAGCCAAAATAAATTTATTAGTAAATAAAGCTCAATACGATTCTTTATTATCTTCAGTTATGCCGAATATTACAACCTCACTATCGGGGTCTATTGCAGAGTCAACTAGAAATGGTAATACAGAAGGTGTTACGTTTTCTTTGTCTCTGAGTAGTCCAATATTTTATACACCTGCAACATCATCAAAAAATAGGGAAATTGTTGCATTGGCAAAAGCTTTAAATTACAATTTGGATGAAACAATCAAACTGACAAAGCTTAACGTTAAATTAAAATTAAATAATATCGCTTCAAAATTTTCAATAATTTATGCTGTAGAGGAAGAACTTAATGCAGCTAAAATTGCAGCCGAAGCTACGCTTAAAGAAAATGAGTTTGGTGCTAAAACTACTTTAGACGTTCTTGACTCAGAAATTAATGTTCTTAATTCTGAAATTAGTTTGTGGAGAGCTAAAAATGACTACATTAAATCTTCATATGAATTATTAGCTGAAATTGGAGAGCTGCATACAGAAAGTCTTGGTCTGATACCCTCCGCTCCTCAATATAAAGAAATTGAAATCCTAGCACCTCCTTTACCATCACCTTTCTCAGTTATTATTCCAAGTAAATGGACTAAATAATGAGTAGTGATAAAATAACTACAGTTACTAAAAATGATTTAAAAAATGTTAGGCAACTAATTGAGAAAGAAATAAATCAACCTCCTTCAACTCCCTTACATCTAGATAATGTCGTAAAAATAAATGAAGATCATAGTGAACAAAATAATAATTTTCTTTTCGTTGAAAATATAAATTTTGTAATTAAAGATCAAATTAAAAAAATAGTTTCAAAGCAAGTTAAACTTTGGTTCGAAAAAAATATGCCAATTATTATAACTCCTTTGTTAAGAAATTATTTACTTAATATCAAAAGTGAAAATTCAACTAAAAAAAATGTAGTAAAAAAAGTTAGCTTGAAAAATAAGAAAATTTTAAAACCTAAGAAAAAAAATTATGATGAAATGACATTAGGCGAGCTTCAATCAGAAATTTTAAAAGAGGGAAAAAAATTAGATAAAAGACATGGCCCAAAAAAACTAATATCTTTACTTCAAAAAACCTAATTTATAAGAAAATATAATGCTAGATAAACAATTTGATCATAAATTAAAGGAAAAAGAATGGTATTCAATTTGGGAAAAATCAGGACTATTTTCTGCTAACCCTAATAGTGCTTCTAAGCCATACACTATAATGATGCCTCCTCCTAATGTTACTGGTAATTTACATATCGGTCATGCTTTAACATTTACGTTACAAGATATTCTCATTAGATTTCATAGAAAACTTGGTTTTGATGTTTTGTGGCAACCAGGAATGGACCACGCAGGAATAGCCACTCAAATGGTTGTTGAAAGAAACCTATCAAAAGAAAATATCTCAAGAAATGATTTAGGAAGAGAAGGCTTTATAAACAAAGTATGGGAATGGAAGAAAGAATCTGGTGGGATGATAACTAAGCAACTGAGATCTCTTGGAGCTTCAGCAGATTGGAAACGTGAGAGATTTACAATGGATGAAGGATTATCCATTGCGGTAAGGAAAGTTTTTGTAAAGCTTTATAATGATGGTTTAATATATAAAGATAAACGTTTAGTGAATTGGGACCCAAAACTATTAACTGCTATATCAGATTTAGAGGTTGAAAATAAGTCAAAAAAATCAAAAATTTGGTATATTAAATACCCACTTAAAAATAAGAGTGATTACATTGTAGTTGCTACTACAAGACCTGAAACAATGCTTGGAGATACTGCTGTAGCTGTTCATCCTGATGATGAACGTTATAAGGAATTAATTGGTAAAAAGGTAATTCTCCCTTTAACAAAAAGAGATATTACAGTAATAGCTGACGAATACTCTGACCCAGAAAAAGGAAGTGGTGCTGTAAAAATTACTCCTGCCCATGATTTTAATGACTTTGACGTGGGGAAAAAACATAACCTGGAAATTATTAATATATTTGATGAAAATGCTTCAATTATTGAATCTGAGTTTACAAAAGGATATGAGGGCTTAGATAGGTTTAAAGCTAGAAAGAAAATTATTGAGGATTTAGAAAATCAAAACCTTATTGAAAAAATTGAAGAAATTGAAAATGTTTTACCATACGGTGATAGATCTGGTGAAATTATAGAACCCTGGCTTATGGATCAATGGTATGTTAATGCAAAAGAATTGGCCAAGCCTGCAATTGAAGCAGTTAAATCAGGTAAAATGAAGTTCATACCCCAAAATTGGGAAAATACTTTCTTTGAGTGGATGAATAATATTCAACCATGGTGTATTTCAAGACAACTTTGGTGGGGGCATAGAATACCTGCTTGGTATGGGCCAGATAAAAAATATTTTGTAAATATGAGTGAAGAAAAAGCTTATAAAGATGCTGAAAAATATTATGGTAAGAAAGTTAATCTTATACAGGATGATGATGTTCTTGACACTTGGTTTTCATCAGCATTATGGACATTTTCAACATTAGGATGGCCTGATGAAACCAAAGAACTTAATAAATATTATCCTGGATCAGTACTTGTTACAGGATTTGATATTATCTTCTTCTGGGTGGCTAGAATGATGATGATGGGCATGTATTTTATGGACGATAAAGTGCCCTTCAAAGAAATATACATTCATGCATTAGTCCGTGATGAAAAAGGTCAAAAAATGTCTAAATCTAAAGGAAATGTGATGGATCCTCTAGACTTATCTGAGAAATATGGGTCAGACGCTTTAAGGTTTACACTTGCGGCATTAGCAGCTCAAGGTAGAGATATAAAACTTTCTGAAGCTCGAATTGCTGGCTATCGTAATTTTTCAACTAAAATCTGGAATGCAACAAAATTTCTCGAAATCAATAATTGTTTGCACGATGAAGGTTACAAACCTCATAATTTAAATAATAGTATTAACATATGGATCGTCTCGCAGTTTAACGAAACATTAGAAAAAGTTACAAAAAGTCTAAAGCTTTATAGGTTTAATGATGCCGCAGATGCTATTTATAAATTTTTTTGGAATAATTTTTGTGACTGGTATTTAGAACTAATAAAGCCATCACTTATAGATAATTTTTTGTCTGACGAGAAGTTTGAAATTCAGAATGTATCAAGTTGGATATTATTTAACAGTCTTTCTATAATTAATCCTTTTATGCCCTTTGTAACAGAAGCAATATCTAAAGAATATTTTAAAGTTCAGAAATTACAACTTGAGAGTAAGTGGCCATTGCATACTGATCTTGAAAATGAAACTGTCGCTAATAAAGAAATTGGTTTTGTTATATCCCTAATGACTGAGATTCGTGTCATCAGATCCGAGCTTAATATTCCATACAAAGTTAAATTAGAGTTGATTGTAAACAATTCTGATGATGAGAAAATATTTATAATTCAGAAATATAACCAGGTTATTACTGATTTAGGGAAGTTATCAGCAGTGAGTATTTCGGATGACGAATTCCCGGAAGGATCAGCACTTGGCGTAGTTGACAAATTATCGATAGCAATTCCTCTTAAGGGAGCTTTAAATATTTCAGATGAGATTAATAGATTGAATAAAGAAATTGACAAAATTCAGAATGAAATAGCAAAGTTTCAAAAAAATTTAAATAATGAGAATTTTCTAAATCGTGCACCTAGAGATATCATCGATGAAATCAAAAATAAATTAAATATCAATTTCGATAAAAAATCTAAAATACAAGATGCAATAAATAGATTAAAAAATTAAAACTCTATTACAACTGGGGTATGATCACTTGGTTTTTCTTTGCCTCTAGGTCTTTTATCTATTGTGCAATTTTTAATTATATCTGCTGCATAACTATTAATCAGAAAATGATCAATTCTTATTCCATAGTCCTTATTCCAAGATCCATTTTGATAGTCCCAAAAGCTCCATTCTGTTTTATTGCCATTTAATAGACGAAAGGCATCAAAGTAACCTTGATGTTTAATAGTTCTAAATTGTTTTCTTATAATTGGAACTGCTAGAGCATCATTTTCCCATACCTTTTCATCCCAACAATCTAATGTTTCAGGAATAACATTAAAATCACCAGCAAGAATTACTGGCTTCTCAAATTCTAATAAATCATTCGAATGCTTTATTAGACAGTCTAACCATTTTTTTTTATAATCAAATTTATTAGTATCAATTGGATTGCCATTTGGGACATATATTGACGTATAGATAAAATTATTAATTTCTACTTCGATATAGCGCGCTTGAGGTTCTTCTTCTTTTAGACTTGGAAGACAAGATTTATTTAATTGAATAGGATGTTTAGAAATAATAGCAACACCGTTATAGCTTTTTTGACCAATAACTTCAGTGAAATAGCCTTTTTCATGGAAAAAATCAGTTGGGAATTTTTCATTTTCACATTTAATTTCTTGTAATCCCAAGACGTCAATACTATTTTCGATAATCCAATTAAGTACGGTCTCTTTCCTCAGATTAATTGAATTAATATTCCAACTTGCAAATTTCATCAAATAGAAAATGAAGTGCCGCATCCACAACTGGAAGACGCATTTGGATTAGTAACTTGAAAAAAAGATCCAGATAGATCATCAATATATTCCAGTGAGCTTCCTTCAAGAAAAGATAAAGACATTTCATCTATTAAAATTTCAGTTTCATTATATTTAAAAATAACATCGTCATTATTTTTTTTCTCATCAAAACTAAAATCATATTGAAACCCAGAGCACCCACCACCGTTTACACGCAATCTAAAAAAACATTTTTTCCCTTCTTGATCTAATAAAAATTTAATACGTATAGCGGCATTTTTGGTTAAAGAGAATTGTTTAGTATTTTCAGCAATTTTAGTATTCATAATATCATTATTAATTTAATCAATATAAAGTATATATATATAACTAATGTAATTTTACCATTAATAATATTTTGATCAAATGAATAATTCAGATAATCGATCGTTAGCAAGTTATGCCACTTTTTCTAAAAGTTCTAAAGGGAGAATGAAGAATGAAAATGAAACAGATGTAAGAACTTGTTTTCAACGAGATAGAGATAGAATTTTGCATTCATCAGCTTTCAGAAGATTAAAGCATAAAACGCAAGTTTTTTTAAATGAGCAGGGCGATTACTACAGAACACGTCTTACCCATACTTTAGAAGTTTCACAAATTTCCAGGTCAATTGCATTTGCTCTTAATCTCAACGAAGATTTAACAGAAGCAATAGCTTTGTCACATGACTTGGGCCACCCACCATTTGGGCATGCTGGGGAAGAAATCTTAAATAGTAAAATGCTTGATTTTGGTGGCTTTGATCATAACGAACAAGCATTAAGGATTATTTGTGATTTAGAAAAGAGATACCATAACTTTAATGGTTTAAATTTATCTTGGGAAACTATTGAGGGTATAATTAAGCATAATGGTAAAATTTTAGAACCAAGAGCTTATATTTCCAATATAAATTCAAAATTTAAATTTTTATTAAATTTAAATACTTCATTAGAGGGTCAAGTCGCAGCAGTAGCTGATGACATTGCATACTTAACACATGATTTTGATGATGGTTTAAATGCAGGTATTTTGAAAATTAATCAAATTGAAGATTTGCCAATAATTACCAAAATTCTTAAAGATATTATTTCAAACTCGAAAAATATTACAGATCAAATTCTGACTCATGAATTTGTTAGAAAATTAGTTTCAATTCTAGTTAACGATATAATTATTAATACGAAAAGAAATTTAAATAAATTTGATATTCATAATGTTGATAGTGTTAGATTAAATTCAGAAATATTAGTTTCTTTTAGTAAAGAAAAACTTATTGAATTAAAAATAATTAGAGAATTTTTGCTCAAAAAAATGTGGCGTCACCCAAAAGTAGAAAACTCAAAAAAACTTGGGAAACAAGTTATTGCTGAGCTGTTTGATTTGTTTTTTGATAAGCCCAATGAACTAGAGAAGTTACAAGCTTTACAAGACAGAAGTGTTTTTACACCCAATAATGATATTGAGTTAGCAAGAGTAATCACTGATAAAATTTCTAGCTTAACTGATCGGAATGCTTTAGAAATTCATAAAAATTATTTTAAGAGTAGCTATATTCTATGAATATTTATTCACATTTTAAATCTTTGTTTTTAGATATTTTCTTGAAAGTAACAAAACTCAAAATTGAGGATATTACTGAACTTAAAAACAAGTTTACTGTAGAACTTCCTCGGGATGATTCACACGGTGATATTTCTACCAATATTAGTTTAGTACTTGCAAAACATTGTAAATTGAACCCAAGAGAACTATCTAAAAATATTAAACCATTTATTGAGAAACTTGATGGAGTTAATAAAGTTTCAATTGAAGGTCCGGGTTTTATAAATATCAATTTAGAAAATTCATTTTGGCATAAACAATTAGAGATTATTATTAATTTAGATAAAAAATATGGTGAAAGTACAACTTTTCAGGGAAAAAATATTAATGTTGAGTTTGTTTCTGCCAATCCTACAGGTCCCCTTCATGTAGGGCATGTTAGAGGCGCGGTCATTGGAGATGTTCTTTCAAATATTCTTAAAAAAGTAGGTTTTAATGTAACTAAAGAATATTATATAAATGATGCAGGTAATCAAATTGATATCTTGGCTGAATCTGTTTTTCTAAGGTACAAAGAACTTGTTACTAAAGAAAAAATAGAGATACCTGAGGGATATTATCCTGGTAATTATTTGGTACCAATTGCTGAAGGGTTAAAAACTAAATATAGAGCTGATTTACTAAAAAATGATGATAATAAAAGAATAAATCTTATCAAAGATACCTCGATTAAATATATTCTTAATTTAATTAAAAATGACTTAAAGTTATTAAATATAGAAATGGATGTCTACTCGTCAGAAAAGAAGTTAGTTCAGGACCTATCAGTTCAAAAAACAATCAAAGAACTTGAAAATAAAAATTTGGTTTATTTTGGAAGTTTGCCTACACCAAAAAGTATTAATGATGATTGGGAACCTAAAGAACAAACATTGTTTAAAGCAAAATTATTTGGTGATGATGAAGATAGAACAATCATTAAGTCTGATGGATCATTAACTTATTTTGCAAGTGATATTGCATATCATAGAGATAAACTAATTAGAACTAAAGGGACGTTAATAAATATTTGGGGTGCAGATCATAGTGGTTATATCAAGAGGATGACTTCTGCAGTAAAAGCTCTTACTGATTTAGACAATCAACTGGAAATAAAAGTATGTCAGATGGTAAACTTACTAAAAGATAGTAAGCCTATAAAAATGTCAAAACGTTCAGGAAACTTTATCACATTAAAGGATATTATAAATGAGGTTGGTGGAGACGCAATTAGATTTATAATGCTTACAAGAAAAAGTGATCAAATTTTAGATTTTGATTTTAATAAGGTAACAGAAAAGACAAAAGATAACCCAGTGTTTTATGTTAAATATGCACATGCTAGAATTTGCTCAGTATTAAAAAAAGCAGATGAACTAGGATATAATTTTGAAAAAGAAAATTTTAATCTAAAATACCTAAATCATGAAATCCATCTAAAGCTTTGTAAACATTTATCAAATTGGCCAAAAATAATCGAAACATCAGCGATTTATAAAGAGCCTCATAGAATAGCTTTTTACTTAATCGATTTATCATCAATTTTTCATAGTCTTTGGTCAATTGGAAGAGAAAAAGACGAGCTAAGATTTTTTCAAAAAAATGATATTAATCGTACTTATGCTTACTTAAATCTTATTAAGGCCACTAAAATTGTAATTGCATCTGGCCTAAAAATTATGTCAGTATCTGCTCCAGAGGAAATGTAGTGCAGGAAAAATCAAGTAAATTTAAGTTTTTGATACCAGTATTAAGCGGTTTGCTAGCTGTAATATTTGTTTTGAGTGGAGCAATATATTTACTATTCAATATTAATTTTTTTAACGAGGGAAAAGTTCAAATTATAAAAGCCCCAAAGGGACCTATAAAAGAAAAGCCAGTAGATGCTGGCGGTAAAATAATAGACCATATTGATGCTGAATTTTATGGAATTTTGGACAAGGATATTGAAGATCAAGTTGTAGAAGTTATAAAACCACCTGATCCAGAACCTGAGTTACCAAGCGTAAAATTAGAAATAGATAGTAATGAAAATGAAGATAATATAAGCTTGGATTCTAATACTGATGATAAAGTTGGTTTGTCAGCTTTAATCACAGAAGATAATATTACAAATGATAATAAAAAGCTTGCTACAGATGCTCCATTATTAAGTGACAATAGATCTGTTAAAAAAATGGATAATACTACTCAAACAAGTAATCTTTCAGATGCCGACAATATTTCTAAAATAATTAACACCCCAATTTCTAAGCCAAAAAAGGGTTATTTTATTCAATTAGCATCATTTAATGACCAAGAAAAAGCAAAATTTTCGGCTGGTATTTTAAATGAAAAGCTTGCAGTTTCTTTGGGCGGTAATTCACTCAAAGTTATGAAAGTTGATTTAGGAAAAGGTAAGGGAATTTGGTGGAGAATTGTTACTAATATTATGAATAGAAACGATGCTGAAACTATTTGTGCGCTATTAAAATCAGAGGGAAATAATTGTATTGTTCGATCAAAATAAATCATTCATTTTTTAATTTTTATGAATAATAACAGTGAATTTATAAATTATAACAGTTCAGGTGAACAATTATCCCTCTTTTTAAGCTTAGATGGTTTTGAAGGTCCTATTGACCTGCTTTTGCACTTATCTAGGGAGCAAAAAGTTGATTTAACTTCTATTTCAATAGCTGAGTTAGTTAATCAATACATTTTGTTTATCGAAAAAGTAAAAGTTTTGAATATTGAAGTTGCAGCAGATTATCTAGTTATGGCATCGTGGTTAGCATATTTAAAATCTAAAATTTTACTTCCTGAACAAGAAAATGAAGAAGATTTAGAAGATATTGATGCTATATCTGAAGAGTTAAAAATAAGACTGTTAAAACTGCAAGCAATGCAAAAAGCTGCAGAAGAACTAATGATGATGCCAAAATTAGGGGAAAATAGATTTGTACGAGGGGAAGACAACGCTAATAAAGATATAATTAGTTATGAATACGAAGCCAATTTATATGATTTGTTAGTTGCTTATGGTCAGATCAATAACAGTTCTTCAAATATAGAATTAACAATTGAAAATTCGAAACTATACTCTGTTCAGGAAGCTATTGAAAGATTAACAAATTTAATTAAATCTTCATCACAATGGATTGACTTAAAGGAACTCTTGCCTGAGAGGCTTAATAATGTATTGAATGATAACAGTTCAATTTCATCACATTTTTTGGCATCACTAGAATTAGCAAATAAAGGTAATTTAAAAATTAAACAAGAAAATCCATTTGGCACAATATGGATGAAAAATAACTTTAATAAATAATTTTTTGACATGAAAAATAATAATTTTGAATTTTTTAAAAATGTAGTTGAAGCAATAATTTTTTCTTCTGCTAAACCAGTCAGGATAGATTATTTAGAAAAAAAAGTACCTGCCTCTATTAATTTAAATAAAATATTTGAGCAACTCAAAGAAGATTACTCAAAAAGGGGAATAAATTTTCAAAAAATCAACAATTCTTGGGCTTTTAGAACTGCACCAGAAGTTTCTGAAAGCTTAACTATCGAAAAAATTGTTCGAAAACCATTGTCTAGACCAGCACTAGAGACATTATCTATTATTGCTTACCACCAGCCAGTAACACGTGCAGAGATTGAAAATATCCGTGGTGTAAGTATTTCAAAAGGGACCTTAGACATACTTTTAGAATTGCAATGGATAAAGCCTAAAGGACGAAGACAATCCCCCGGAAGACCACTAACTTGGGGTACAACTGAAATATTTCTTGATGTTTTTGGTCTTCAAGATTTATCAGCACTTCCAGGAATGTCTGATTTAAAGTCTGCAGGTCTTGTTGGAAATAAACCTCTAATTACAGATGATTTAAGTAAAATTGAAGATAATGAAGAGAATGAACAAAATTCGTTAATTGAAAAATTAACGAAAAGTATTGAATAAATAATTTAATGGAAAAAAATAAAGAAAACTTTAAGTATAATCATCCTACTTTAAGTTTAGAATCAATTAATCATTCATATAACAATATTCCGTGTTTAAAGAATATTAGTTTTGATGTTAATAAAGGTGAAATCATATCTTTATTAGGTCCATCTGGAAGCGGTAAGACTACGATTTTAAGGTCAATAGCTGGGCTAGAAAAAATAAACTCTGGTTCAATTTCGATTAACAATAATGTTGTTTCTGGTAAAAATATATTTTGCCCACCTGAAAAAAGAAATATAGGTTTTGTATTTCAAGATTATGCGTTGTTTCCTCATCTCTCAATTCTAAACAATATTCTTTTTGGACTAAAAAATTCTGAAAAATATCGAGCTTTTGAAGTTATGAAACTTTTGGATATAGAAGAATTACAGAATTCTTTTCCTCATCAAATTTCAGGTGGTCAACAACAAAGAGTTGCTCTTGCTAGAGCGATAGCGCCATCTCCAAAAGTTATTTTACTTGATGAACCATTTGTTCGGTTGGATATTAGATTAAGAGAAAAAGTTCGTGATGAAGTTTTGCATCTTTTAAAGGTTTCTGGGACTACGGCAATAATTGTTACGCATGAAGCTGAAGAGGCTATGTTTATGTCTGATAGAATAGTTGTAATAAACGATGGGAGATTAATGCAAATTGGTCGTCCAAGTGATTTGTACAATAGACCTAAATCTAAATTTGTTGCGGAATTTTTTGGAGAAGTAAATCTTATTCCTGGAATAATTAAAAATGGAAAAATTGAAACATTATTAGGAAATTTTGACACTAAAGGTTTTCCAGAGGAAAAACCAGTAAACTTAATTATAAGACATGAGGGTATAAAATTAGTTGATCGAAAAGAAAATAAAATACCACATGCGAAGGTTTTAGAGACAAGATTATTAGGAAGGTTTAGTCTAATTCATTTACAAATTGAAAAAGGGAAATCAAAATTACATCTTCATGCTAGAGTTCCTGGCTTAAGTTATTTGAAACCAGAAACTATAATTGGTATTGAGATTGATAGTGTTCAGAGTTATATATTTCCTATATAATTATATATAAACAAACATATTTCTGTTATAACAAACTAATAAACAAGTTTTGTAGGAAGGATTTGAAATGAGTGGAGGAATTTTTGGGATTTGGCAATGGGTAGTAGTTGGTTTGATTGTAGTATTACTTTTTGCTCGTCCAGGAAAAATATCTGGGCTTATGGGAGACTTTGGAAAAGGTTTAAGCAACTTTAAAAAAGGCATGAAAGACGAAGGTAACGAGAAAAAAAATATTGAAGATGACGTTTCAGATAGTACTGATAAAAATAAGTCATAGGTTATTAGGAAGCAATCAATGTTTGACTTTGGATGGCAAGAATTTCTTGTTATAGCATTTGTACTTGTATTAGTGGTTGGTCCTAAAGATTTACCTAAAGTACTAAAAACAGTTACAAAATATGTTAGAAATATGAGGCAGATGGCGAGTGAGTTTCATCGTGGCATAGAAAAAATGGCAGATGAGGCAGACTTAAAAGATGTTAAGCAGAGTTTTAACGATATTAAGAATAAAAATTTTGATAAAACAATCCAAAGTCATTTAGATCCTGAAAATGAAGTTACAAAAGCTCTTCAACAAGCTAAAAAAAGTGCAGATTTAGCAAATGAAAAAAAGGGTGTTGAAGATACACTTAAAAACATTGCTAAGGAAAATACTGAAGATTCAGAAAATAATAATGAAAAAAATAAGAAAAAAACACAAAAAGATAGCGAAGATAATTTGTCTTCAGCAAAAGTATAATGTCCGAAAATATATCTAAAGATGATCTCTCAGATGGCCATATGTCTTTAATGGATCATCTAACTGAATTGCGTTCAAGATTATTATTAAGCATTGTTGTTTTTATTATTTTATTTTTAGTATGCTTGGTTAGAATCGGTGATCCTTCTTCAAGCATAGCTGATCAGGTTTATTTGTTTTTGCAAAAACCTTTGGCCGATCTTCTTGTTGAAAGAGGTGGGAGGATGATTTTTACTGGTTTGCACGAAGGTTTTTTTACGCAAATAAAAGTAGCTTTTTTCACTTCAATTAGTATTTCTTTACCAATTATACTTATTCAGGTTTGGAAATTTATAGCACCAGGTTTATACAAGAATGAAAGAAATGCGATGCTTCCATTCATGATTGCTACTCCATTTTTATTTATATTAGGTGCAGCAATGGTTTATTATATGGTTATTCCCTTAGCGTGGCAATTTTTTCTTTCATTTGAAATTAATCCAGGACAAGGTGCATTACCAATTGAAGTAGAGCCAAGGATTTCCGAATACTTATCATTGGTTATGCGTTTAATGTTTGCATTTGGTTTAAGCTTCGAACTTCCTGTTGTTTTGCTCTTATTAGTGAAATCAGGTTTTGTAACACCTGAAGGTCTGGCAGCAAAAAGACGATATGCTATTTTAATCTCATTTGTAGCTGCAGCAATTTTAACTCCCCCAGATGTTATAAGCCAGGTAATGTTAGCAACTCCCATTATAATACTGTATGAGATATCTATAATTGCCTCTAAAATAATGTATAAGAAAGATAAAAATTAATTTGAATTTATTCTTATCTTATTTAAATTAGGAACTTTATTATGCACGACATTCGCTTTATTAGAGAAAACCCAAATATTTTTGATGAAAACTTAAATAAAAGAGGAGTTACATCATGTTCAGAAGAGATACTAAAACTTGATAATGAAAAGCGTAAGTTACAAACCTTAATTCAAGAAAAACAAAAATTAAGAAATGAAGTTTCAAAAAAAATTGCTGAAATAAAATCAAAAGGTGAAAGTGCTGACACTTTATTTTCTAAAGTTTCTGATGTTAAAAAAGAAATTGTAGAATTAGAAATCAACGAAAATGAATTAACAGCTAAACTTAATAAATACTTATTAGAATTGCCAAACTTAATAGATTCTGATTTGCCCATTGGTGGAGAAGAAAATAATAAGTTATTAAGGAAATGGGGAAAAATTAAAAATTTTGATTTTACACCCAAAGATCATGTTGAGTTAGGCGACAATTTATCTGGCATTGACTTTCCAACAGCTGCTAAACTTTCTGGTAGTAGATTTGTATTGCTTTACGGACAGCTTGCTAAGTTGGAAAGATCACTGAAAAGCTTAATGATTGATACATTAACGAATAACTTTGGCTATAAAGAAGTTATGCCGCCAGTTTTAGTAAATGAAAAGACTATGACAGGTACAGGGCAACTACCTAAATTTTCAGATGATTTATTTAAAACTACGGACAATAGATGGTTAATACCAACTGCGGAAGTTCCATTAACAAATTTAGTTTCAGATTCTATCGTGGCAGAAAATCTTCTTCCATTACGTTACACTGCTTACTCTCAATGTTTTAGAGCTGAAGCTGGAGCTGCTGGAAGGGACACTAGGGGTATGATAAGAAATCACCAATTTTCTAAAGTTGAAATGGTTTCAATCTGTGGTGAAAATAGTTCTGTAGAGGAATTAGAAAGAATG
>CABYVI010000019.1 GCA_902522415.1 uncultured SAR116 cluster alpha proteobacterium
TTGGTAAAGACAATTTTGTTGTTCCTGCAAACGTAATTAATAAAGGAGAAGTGAAAACTGCCTTTAATGATTTTTATAAAATTTACAAAAGAATAGACCTTGCAATACTTAATGCAGGAATTTACAGGTCAGTTAGTTGTGATGATTTTAATTCTGATGATTTCAAAGATCATATGGATATTAATTATATGGGGGTTGTGAATTCATTAGAACAAATAATTCCTAAAATGAAATCTCAAAATTATGGTCATATAGCTATTATAACTTCTCCAACAGGTTGGCGAGGTTTGCCAAGAGCTGCTGCATATGGACCTTCAAAATCTGCTTTAAAAAACCTCGCACAGACACTTAGGATTGAACTTGAACCATATGGAATAAAAGTTCAGTTGTTTTGTCCAGCATTTGTTAAAACAGAATCAACGCCAGAAGGTGAACATTCTTTGCCAGGAATAATAACGGCAAAAAAAGCTGCTGACTTGATATATAATTCACTAAAATCTAACTCTTTTGAGGTCTTTATTCCCAATAATCTTTTAATATGGACTTTATATTTATTAAAATTTTTACCCGAAAATATTGCACATAAATTGGTTAAATGGAAAACAGGGTACTAAAAATGTATAATAAAAATAAGGAATTTTTAGAAAAATATATTTCAGTTTTTGAAAATTTAAAAGAAGATAACTTAGATGGACTGATGGAATTAAGTTCACTAGATATTTATTTTGAAGATCCATTTCAAAGAACTAAAGGTAGAACAGAGTATATTAAAATTTTCAAAGATATGTTTTTAAAATTAGATAAGCCAACTTTCAAAGTTTTGGACTACTCTATTTCAGAAAAATCAAAAAATATTTGTTTTATGAAATGGGTTTTAACAGGTAATCTTAAAAATAATAATAAGAAAATTTCCATAAAAGGTATGAGTGAAGTATCTTTTGATCAAAATGGAAATGTGAAAAGCCATATTGATCATTGGGATTCTTTAACTCAAATTATTATTAAATTGCCATATATCGGATTTTTTTTAGACAAGATGCTTAGATTATTTTTTAAATATAAACATATATGATGTTTGCTCAAGTTGAAATATTAAATTTTTTAGTTAACTGGAGATAATTTTATTTGCTTTACATCAATGCTGCCTGATCTAAAACCACCCTCACAATAAGAAAAATATAAATTCCACATTCTATGAAATCTATTATCAAACCCAAGTTTTGAAATTTTTGGCCACGCACTATTAAATTGTTTGCTCCATATTGATAAAGTTGATGCATAATCCTTTCCAAAACTATCTATTTTATCGATCTTTAAGCCAGATTGTTGAATTGGTTTTTCGATTGCTGATATTGAAGGCAGCATTCCACCTGGGAAGATATATTTCTGTATAAAATCAGGGAATTTTTTATAATCATCAAAATATTTGTCATCTATTGTTATGACTTGAATAGCAGCATTTCCGTTTGGTTTTAATAATTTTTTAATTTGATTAAAGTAAATTGGCCAATACTTCTCACCTACTGCTTCAATCATTTCAATAGAAATAATTCTATCAAATGATCCTTTTATTTTTCTATAATCAATAAGTTTAACATCAATAGATTTATTTAACCCATTTTTTTCAATTCTTTTTTTTGTGAATTCAAACTGTTCCTTACTAATAGTAATTGCAGTTACTAAAGAATTATAATTTTTTGCAGCAAATTCTGCAAAGCCTCCCCATCCACAGCCAATTTCTAAAACTTTACTTCTCTTTTCTAAGTTAGCAATTTTAGAAATTTTATTATATTTGTTTTGCTGTGCTTCGAATAAACTATCTTTGTTACTATTAAAATAGGCACTTGAATAAGTCATGCTTTTATCAAGCCATAGTTCGTAAAAATTATTTCCTAAATCATAATGAGCAGAAATATTTCTCTTTGATCCATTAATGGTATTATTATTTATTAAATGGAAAACCTTATTTAATAATTTGAAAAAAAAATAACCTTTACCTGATGTGTTTAAGCCACTTTCTTCGTGACCACCAATTTCTATTAATTTCCCAATATTGTTACTTTTAATTTTACCATCTATATAAGCTTCACAAAAACCCAGAGAACCGCCTAATATTGAATCTTTAATCGATTTTTCGGTTAAAAAAGTAACATCAGCAATTGGCCCAAGCTTTTTCCCCTTGAAGTTTTTTATTTTACCATCAGGAAAAGTTACATTTATTTCCCCAATATTTAAGTTACTGAGCATTTTTTCTAGTGCTAATTGCCAAAAATTCATATTAAAATTATCTCAATTTTTCTTAGCTAAACTTGTTTTATGCTTGTTTATAACGTCAATTTTTTTAAAAATTGCTCCTTTAATTAAAAGTTTTAAAGCCTCAAACAAAATATTAATCATTGGTTTCGCAGGAAACGCTTTTCCTTTTATAATTCCAATAAAAAGTGAACTAGTTGTCAAGAGTTTAATTTTTCCAACTTGTATCGCACTTAGTATATTTTTATTTTTGTTGGAATAATTAACTGAGATATTGATTTTATTATCTGAAATATTTGACTTAAGTTCATAATTACCCTCTGATGATAGAAATGGAGAAACTTCAAAGAGTTTTTTTGTGGAGTGTGTTTCACCAATATTATCAATTATTGCAACATACGAATGTATTCCCCCGACGACATTCCTAACTTCATAAATTAATGCGGATAATTTCTTTTTTTTATCAAAACAAAAATAGACGGACAATGGATTGAAAACATGTCCAAGAATTTTGGGAAAGCAGTGTAATAAAATATCGCCTGAAGCATCTCCATCGTAATCATTTATTTGTTTTCTCACCCAATCAATAAGAGGAACTTTCCCATCCCCATGATCTCTTTCATGCCAGGAGAAAATATTAAATTTATTAATTGAAAAAAATGGATTAATTTTTAGGTTAGTATTTATTTTATTCAAATTAACAAGAATTGAAATGCTGTTATAATTAAATGAATTGTAAGGCTTTACGTATCTTTTGTGATAAATATTACTTTCAACTAAATGAACGGTTTTTAAATTATTTAAATCAATCATAATAAATTATTATTGAGCGGCGTATAAAACCTCTTCAGAATTTAACCATGGCAACTTTATATTAAATAATTGAGCAATTTCTGCAGCAGACTTTATGCCATCCTCATGGAAACCAAATCCAGTCCAAGCTCCACAAAACCAAATATTATTTTTGCCCTGTAATTTATTCAAATTATTTTGCACTTTAAAAGCGTTAGCATCAAATACTGGATGTGAGTAGGAGTATTGGCCATAAATTAATTTAGGATCTGGTAATTTTTTTGGATTTAACGATAAAAGAATAGGCAAATTTGATTTGATTTTCTGGAGCTCGTTCATCCAGTAAGTTACTGAAAGATTCCCTGAGTTTCCAGTTTCAGTTAAATAATTCCAGCTTGACCACACTGATTTTCTTTTTGGCATATAATTAATATCAGAATGTAAGATGGAAATATTTTTTTGATATTTAAAATTTTGCAGAAGATTTGCCTGATCAATAAAGTTTTCTTTAACGAGATTAAACGACTGGTCTGCATGGCATGCGAGAATAACTTCATCAAATTTTTTGACACCTAGAGACGAGTGTATATTAACTGAGTCTGTAGCTTGAGATATTTTAGTTACATTTGCTCCTTTGTAGATTTTACCTTTTAAAAGTTGTTCTATTTTTTTTACGTACTCAATACTTCCATTTTGGATTGTGCTCCAATTTGGTCGATTGTAAATATTTAATAGCTTATGGTTTTCAAAAAATAATAGTAAGCTCTTTATTGGAAAATTTAATATACTTTTTTTAGGGCAGGACCATATTGACGCTGTCATTGGAACTAAATGATATTCAATAAATTTTTTTGAATAATTAAATCGTTTTAAAAAGTCACCCATTGTTTCGTCATCAGGGCAACTTTCAGCATCATTAAGAGCGTTATTATAAAAATAATTTATATCCCTAAGCATGCTCCAATATTTAGGATCAACTATATTCTTCGTTTGTGAAATTAAACCCATATACGAACTACTATATTCAAATTCACCTTTATCAACAGAAACACTAAATGACATTGACGAATTATTTATGCCAATATCGAGGTACTTTAGTAATTTAGAGAAAATTGGATAGTTTTTATCATTTAAAACAATAAAACCCGTTTCCACATTAAACTTAGAGTTATTTTGTTCAATAGAAACAGTATTTGAGTGTCCACCTAATCTATTATTTTTTTCAAACAAAGAAACTTCGTGTTTTTCTTGAAGAGCTAGCGCAGTGGCTAAACCCGATATTCCTGAACCTACTATAGCAATTTTCATAAATTAATCTTAATTCTAAATATTTTAGTTTTTAATTCCAGCATAACTATCTAAAGCTCTTTCTCTTGCAAATTTATGATCAATAATCGGCATTGGATAAGTTTCTCCGAGCTTTATATCAGAATTTTTCAAAATTGCACTATCTGCGTTCCACGGTTCGTGAATAAACTTTGGTGGAAGATTTTTTAATTCTGGTAGAAATCTTTTGATATATTTACCATCTGGATCAAATTTTTGAGATTGGATAGTTGGATTAAATATTCTAAAATATGGTGCAGCGTCAGCCCCACATCCAGAAACCCATTGCCAACCTGACGTATTGCTTGCTGGATCAGCATCTAGCAGTGTATCCCAGAACCATTTCTCTCCCATTTGCCAAGGTAAGAGAAGGTGTTTTGTCAAAAATGAAGCAGCAATCATTCTGACCCTATTATGCATCCAACCTGTTAACCATAACTCTCTCATGCCTGCATCAACAATTGGATAACCAGTTTTCCCCTGAGTCCAAAGTTTAAAATTATTTTCATCATTATTCCATTTAAATTTAAGAAAGTCATTTTTGATTGGTTTAGTATCAATTTCAGGATAGTACCAGAGCAGATTATGCGAAAACTCTCGCCATATTATTTCTGCCTTATATGTCATAACATCGTCATTTTCTTCTAAATCACTAATAGCCATAATTATTTGCTTTGGACTAATTTCTCCAAACCTCAGATGCGGTGAAAGTTTTGAAGTTCCTGATAAACTTGGGATATTTCGATCAGAGTTATAACTATTAATAGAATCTTCTTTAAAAGCATTTATTTTTTTTAGAGCAGTTTCTGTTCCTGGTTCCCAAAAATCATAAAACTTTTTTGACCAAGGTTTATTATTTATCAGTTTTAAATCATCCAAATTAAGACACGATGGACATTTATCTGGAAAAGGCATCATTTTAGGAGAATTTGTTATTTTGAAATCAATGCCTTTGTTTAATATAGCGTTTTTATATGGAGTAAATACCTTAAGGGGATTTCCAGTTTTGCTTTTTACTTCCCAAGGTTCGTATAGCAAGCTACCATTAAAACTAAAAACTTGTTTAGAAAGTTGTAATAAATTTTTCTTTATTATTTTGTCTCTTTTGACTGCCCATGGTTCATATCGTCTATTCCAAAGTATACTTTCTGCTTTTGTTTCAATGGCTAATTTTTCGATAATACTTTCTGCTTTTCCTCGAAAAAAAAGCAATTTGCTTCCAATTTTTTCTAATTCCAATGACAGTTTATTTAGGCTTGAATGAAGCCACCATTTTGATGCATCACCAAGTTTACGATTTTCAGCATCTTCATCGTCTAAGATATAAATAGGTAATATCGGGTTTCCAAGTTCAAGGGCTTTTTGAATTGCTGGATTATCAGAAAGTCTAAGATCTACTCTAAACCAAAGTATAGTTGGATTTTTCATAAAGTTTATTAATATTGTTTCAAGTAATTGAATTAATTATTTAATTACTGCTTTCAAGTTATAATTATAAATTTTATTTTTATAAATAAAACCTACTCCAAAATGATCACTAATGCTCAAGCTTTTTAAAAATTCTGTCAAATACAAACCTCCAGTAAACACTCCAAAAGATGGTACAATAATTATTTTGTTATTATATAAAAAACATTTACCAACAATTGATTTGTCTTTAGTTTTAACCTTTGCTTTTAAATGATAATGTCCACTGATTTCATACTTTTCAAATTTTGTGATATGTCTAAATTTAATTCCCATTTCATCATGCTCATCTAGTGGAGTTACATTAAGCCATGAGGGCTTATCTAGGTCGTGATTACCCTTTATCCAAATGCAAAAATATGAGTTTGAAAAATCCTGAATTAAATTTTGATTTTTTTCTGAGATAATTTCAGCTGAAGCTAAATTATGAAAAGTATCACCCAAAAAAATAATTTTTTTTGGTTCAAAGTATTCTAATAATTTTTTAATTTTTATTAAAATATCAATGGTATCAAATGGTGGTAAGGGAATTGACGATGACTGTAATGAACTCACAGCAGAAGATTTCTCAAAATGAATGTCAGATATGACAACTGCATTAATCTTTGGAATATAAATAATTCCTGAGTAGTGAAGTAAACATTGAATTCCATTTAACTTAATCTCTATCATTTCATATAGTTTACTTACCATGGCTTCAATTTTTAAGTACTGATAACTCTTCCTCTAATTCTTCAAGTAATTCTTCTTCTGCTTCCCCGTGTATACTCTCTTTACCTATTTCAAGTAAAATTGGAATAGACAATGGGGATGCCTTATTTAAATATCGAACCTCTATTTTTTTGTTAATATTTTTTAAAAGTTTACCTAATCTTCCAATGTCTGTTAAACCTTTTGCAGCATCCTGCCTAGTGGCCTTTAAAAGAAAGTGATCGGGTTGGTGTCTTTTAAGCACATCATAAATAAGGTCGGAATTTACAGTCATTTGTTTCTTGCTAACATCGTTTCCAATTAAATTTTGATTTATTAGACCTGCAATTGTAGAAATTATTCTAAAGCTTCTTTTTAGTATTGAAGTCTCTTCAAGCCACTCCTCAAGATCATCCCCTAAAATATCCAAGCTAAATAATTCGTATATTTTTTTTGGACATTCCTTGCTCCAAATTGCAATTGCATAATCGTTTGCAACAAATCCCATTGGATTTAATTTAAATCTCTCCATTCTTTTTGTTATCAGGGTTCCAAGAGTTTGATGAGCTTTTCTTCCTTCAAAACAGTAAGCAACTAAATAATATCTATTACCTCTTTGAAATATTTCTATGAGCAAATTATCTCTTTTGGGTATGTTTGAGACATTAGATTGCTTTTCAAGCCAATTTCGTACTTCTGTATCAAACTTTACCCAGAAAGGGATATCATTAAATATTTTTCTAACTTCATCAGCCAAAGCTGTGGAAATTGGAAGCCTACCACCCACAAAAGATGGGATTTTTGCTTCACCAAATTTTTTTGCCTGAACGATTAGTGTATTCTTTTCTATATTGTAGAATTCTAAAAGCATTCCAGCAAAAATAAACGTATCGCCTTTTAATAATGATTGTGCAAAATATTCTTCAATATTTCCTAAATATTTTCCATTTTTTAGTTTCACTTTAATATTAACTGCTTCAACTATAGTTCCAACGTTCATCCTCCAAATTGTTTTAAGTCTACTGCTAGAGGGACGATACATTCCGTCAACCCCTTTGACTATTTGATGAAATTTACCATAACTTTTCAGAGAATATCCTCCAGTTGAAACAAAATCTAATGTCTCATTAAATTCTTCTTCAGTAAGTTTTCTATATGGAAATGCTTTGACAACCATTTTAAATGTAGTTTTGGGTTTTAAAGGCTCTGATAAAGTTAATCCAACTAGAAATTGTGCTAGTACCTCTAACGCACCTAATGGCAAATCCATTCTATCTAGTTTGTTTTTTTTTATTAAGTTAATAGCAGCATTGCATTCAATTACTTCAAACTTATTCGTAGGTATTAATGAAGCTTTACTTACTTTATTGAAGCTATGGCCCGATCTACCAATTCTTTGAATTAATCTATTTACCCCTTTTGGTGCACCAATATTAATTATATGGTCAACGTTGTTCCAATCAATTCCTAAATCTAATGAAGATGTTGAAATTACTGCCCTTAAATTACCATTAGACATTTCCCTCTCAACTTTTGTCCTTTGTTCACTTGATAAAGAGCCATGGTGCAGAGCAATAGAAAGATTATTTTCATTAATTTTCCAAATCTCTTGGAAAAGTAATTCTGACTGTGCTCGCGTATTAACGAAGACAATAGTAGTTTTATTCCTAGATATTATATTTAAAATTTCTGAAAGTGCATAAACGCCACTATGGCCAAACCAAGGAATTTGCTTTTTAGTTGGTATTATATTTATTTCATTAGCTAATTTTTTTTCTTTCTTTATAATGTATGCTAGTGAAGAATTATGTCCTGATTTTAACCAACTAAGAATTAATTTAGGATCGGAAACAGTTGCTGATAAACCAATTTTTTTTATATTTTTATTAATTTGACAAAGTCGTGATATGCCCAAAGAAAGCAAATCACCTCTTTTACTGTCCACAATTGAGTGAATTTCATCTATAATTAAAAACTTTAAATTCTCAAAAAAACTAGTCGCGTTTTCCCAGGATAACATGAGCATAAAACTCTCTGGCGTGGTCATTAAAAAATGTGGTGGATTATATTTTTGACCTATTTTAATTTTTTGTTTTGTATCTCCAGTTCTTGTCTCTATTTTGATGTCCAACCCCATCTCAAAAATTGGTTTTGATAAATTCCTTTCTATGTCATTTGCAAGGGCTTTAAGTGGTGAAATGTAAAGTGTATGAAGACCAGTTTTAGGATTCACAATCATATTGTTAATTGAAGGAAGGAACCCTGCAAGTGTTTTGCCTCCTCCTGTAGGCGCAACTATTAAAGCTGAGTTTAGTTTTCTTATTTTCTTGAATAATTCTAATTGGTAATCGTGGGGCTTCCACCCTCTTTTTGAAAACCAATTTTGTATTTTTTGATCAAACATTGAAATAAAAACTTAATTAAATTTGAATAAAGATTATATAGAAGTAAAGTTTATATTTTAAATTAATATTTGAGGAAATCAAAGTGATTAACTTTTATTATTGGCCAACTCCAAATGCAAGAAAAGTATCAATCTTATTTGAGGAACTTAATCTTATTTATAATCCGATAAAAATTGATATTAATAAAGGAGATCAGTTTTCTGATAAATTTTTAAATATTTCTCCTAACAACAAAATTCCTGCAATAGAATTAGTCGAAGGTAAAGAAAAAATAAGTCTTTTTGAATCGGGGGCAATTCTACTTTACTTTGCAGAAAAATATGAAAAATTTTTTTCAAATAATATTTCTAAGAAATATGAAATAATACAATGGCTATCATGGCAAATAGCTGGATTTGGTCCGATGCTTGGGCAAGCACATCATTTTAATTTCTATGCAAAAGAAACTATAGAATACGCTAAAAACAGATATTCAAATGAAGCCAACAGACTATACGGTGTTTTAAATAAAAAGCTCAATAACCAAAACTGGATTACAGGAGAGTATTCAATTGCTGATATTGCTACTTATCCTTGGACAATGACAACTGAGAGACAAGGTGTTAATTTAGAAGAATTTCCCAATGTCCAAAAATGGAAAGAATTAATGAAAAAAAGAC
The DNA here is from genome assembly GCA_902522415.1 of uncultured SAR116 cluster alpha proteobacterium. Lineage (GTDB taxonomy): Bacteria > Pseudomonadota > Alphaproteobacteria > Puniceispirillales. Next base: position 9,593 of record CABYVI010000019.1, read on the forward strand.
CAGCTGTAGAAAAGGGCATGAAACTTGGTCAAGAATTTAAAAAGACCTCAAAATTAACCGAAAAGGAATTCTCTAATTTATTTGGAGAAAATCAATATAAACAACGATAACTTATGAAAATAGATTGGATCAAAAAATCAAGAGAGGGTGTCCAAATCAAAAATGGTCTGTTTTATATTGATCCTATTTATCCTGTTAAAAATGCTGTAATTACTCACGCTCACGCAGATCATGCTAGACCAGGGCATAATCAGATTTTTGCCACCAAAGAAACTATTGAAATAATGAAAGAAAGATATGGAGCAAATTTTTGTGAAAAATTTACGGCATACGATTACAATCAAAATTTTAAAATCCAAGACATTAATTTATTTTTTGCACCTGCAGGACACGTCTTAGGTTCTGCTCAAATTGTCATCAATTATAATAATCAAAGAGTTACATTCGCAGGTGACTACAAAAGACAATACGATCCAACATGCTTGCCATTTGAGCCAATAAAGTCTGATATTTTTGTAACTGAGGCAACATTTGGTTTGCCTGTTTTCAAGCATCCAGATGCAAATACCCAAATTGAAATTCTAATTAAATCTATTCAAAAGTTTTCGAATAGATGCCACATTATTGGTGTTTACAGCTTGGGTAAAGCGCAGCGAATTATTAAAATGCTTAGAAATAAGGGTTGGATGGATACGATCTACATGCACGGATCATTGGTTAAAATTTGTAGATTATATGAAAAATTTGGAATCGATTTAGGCCGATTGGAGCCTGCTACAGTCAAGGATAAGCCTGAAAAACCCCATGAATATTATAAGGGTAAATTAATATTAGCTCCTCCATCTGCATTATCAGATGTTTGGTCTAGAAGATTTCCAAATCCTATACTTGGAATGGCTTCTGGATGGATGACTGTAAAACAAAGGGCTAAACAAAGAGGGATTAATTTACCCTTAATAATATCAGACCATGCCGATTGGCATGACATTTTGAAAACTATTGAAGAAGTTTCCCCAAAAGAAGTATGGGTAACCCATGGTTCAGAAGAAGCACTTATATATGCATGCAAAAAGAAAAATATAAAAGCAAAAGCACTATCTATTATAGGATATGAAAGTGATACAGACATATGAAAAGATTCTCTGAGTTATTGCTTAACCTTATTTATACTTCTAGTAGAAATGATAAAATAACACATATCATGAATTGGATAAGTGGCTCTGAAACTGAGGAAATAGGTTGGGGTTTATCTGTAATTTGTCAGGAACTGGAAATTCCTAAAGTAAAATCTTCAATGGTAAAAGAAATTTCTTTTACGCATCTAGATAAGTATCTTTTTGAATTATCTTATGACTATGTAGGTGACATGGCAGAAACTATTTCCTTGATATGGCCTGAAAAAATCAACAAAGCAAAAAAATTTAATAAAGCATCTCTTCCGCAAGTTATCAAAGATTTAAAAAACATAACAAAAAATGAAGCTCCAGAATTAATAACTAATTATTTAAATAATTTTGATCAAAATACTCGATGGACTTTTTTAAAGATTATTACTGGGGGCTTAAGAGTTGGAGTTTCAAGTAGGATTGCTAAAATAGCTTTATCAAAATCTTTTAATAAAGATATAAATGAAATTGAAGAATTATGGCACGCTTTTAATCCACCTTATAGGGAATTGCTTGAATGGATAAATGGAAAAACTAAAAAACCCAATGTCCAGAACAGAGCCATTTTTAGATCTCCCATGTTAGCCAACCCATTGGAGGAAAGTGACTATAAACTTATTAACCCATCAATATATTTAGCAGAATGGAAATGGGACGGGATTCGCATTCAACTAGTTTCATCAAATGGTTATGTAAAACTTTATTCCAGAACTGGAGACGATATATCAAAATCATTTCCTGAAATATCAAGCTTTAAATTCAAACAAAGCTTTTCATTAGACGGTGAATTAATGGCAGGTGAGATAGAAAATCCAGGGACTTTTAATGATCTTCAACAGCGTCTTAATAGGAAAAATCCATCCAAAGAAATAATTAATTCAGTTCCAACTTTCATAATAGCGTATGATTTACTTATTCTTGACAAGATAGATTTAAGGTCAAAAAATATACTAGAAAGAAGAAAAAAACTTAAAACTTTTTTAAACATTGGAAAATTCCCATTTATAAAATATTCAGAGGAAGTTAGTTATAGAAATTTTGATGATCTTGAAAAGAAAAGGTTAAAGTGCAGAGAGGATTTTAACTACGAAGGTTTGATGTTAAAATTAAAAGTTTCTGATTATCAAACAGGGAGACCCAAAGGGCCTTGGTATAAATTTAAAAGAGACCCTTTTAATATTGATGCCGTTTTATTATATGCTCAACGCGGACACGGGAAAAGATCTTCTCTTTACTCAGATTATACATTTGGTGTGTGGAAAAACAGTTCATCTAATAAAGAATTAGTAACTGTAGGTAAAGCATATAGTGGATTTACTGATAAAGAGTTGGTTAGGCTTGATAAATTTATAAGAACTAAGACGATTGGTAGATTTGGACCCGTAAGGGAGGTTGAAAAAAGTTTGGTATTTGAAGTTTCATTTGATGATATTCAAAAATCTAAACGTCACAAATCAGGACTAGCAATGCGATTTCCAAGAATAAAAAGAATAAGATGGGATAAGCCAGCTTGTGAAGCAGATACCTTAGAAACTCTTGAAAAATTAGCTAATTAGTAATTATGATTATTAAATTATGATCTTTTATACATTAGAGTAGTTTAAATCTTTGTAATACTTTCATTGTCATTTAATCCGTAGCCTTCGCGTAATGTACAAGACCCTGTTATGGTTTGTATTAACAAGCTTTCTTTACATTTTGTCCAAGATGGAGCCTCTCTATTATCCATCATCCATAGTTGAGAAATTGCTAAAATAGCAAGTAAAATAAGTAGTATCCATGAAAATTTACTCATTATTTACCTCATTATCCCAATCATAGATATAATCTGTAATTTTATCCATATTTATTTCATTTTCAGAAAAAACTTTTTTTGCAACACTATATTTTTCACTTATTGTTGAAGAATCAGAACTTTGATTTAAGGGGTGCCAATTTGGAAGATCCTTACCCTCATTAACTAATTTATAAGCACACGTTGCTGGCATCCAGGTTAATTGTGTTAGGTTATTGGGGGTCAACTTAACGCAGTCGGGAACAATATTTTTTCTATTTTTGTAATTTGTACATTTACAATTTTCTGTATTTAATAATTTACATGATACATTTGTGTAAAATAATTCATTATTTTCTTCATTTTGAAGTTTTATCACACAACATTTTCCACAATTATCGCATAATGATTCCCATTCATCATGATTCAAATCCTGTAATTTTTTTTCCAGCCAAAATTTTTTAATTTTCATATTAAGTAAATAATTTATATAGTTAAAAAATCATTAAATTTAAGTTTTTATGAAAAAACCAAATTACATCTCTCCAGGCGATTTTTCTACAACTTTTTTTGATGGAGTTCTTCGTTCAAAAGAATTTGATGATATTTATTTTTCTCCCATTAATGGGGAGGAGGAATCTAATTATGTCTTTTTAGAAGGAAATAATTTAAAAGAAAGGCTTCTTATTAACAATAACTTTACTATTGGTGAGCTTGGGTTTGGCACTGGACTAAATTTTTTATTAACCTGGAAATTATTTAATGATCTAAAACTTAATGATAGTTACTTAGATTATATTTCAATTGAGGGTTATCCACTCCCGATAAATCAAATCAATAAAATTCATGAGAGGCATCCAAAATTAATAAAATTATGGATTGAATTAAAAAAAGAAATGCCTCCTTTATGGTCTGGTACGCATAGAATTATTTTAAATAAAGGAAGAGTGCGCCTTACATTAATATATAGTGATGCGCTAGAAGCATTAAAATTATCTAATTTTACTGTCAATGCGTGGTTTTTAGATGGCTTTAACCCCAATAAAAACAAAGATATTTGGTCTATGGATGTAATGTGGGAAGTTTACAGACTTACAAAACCATCTGGAACTTTTGCGACATTCTCTTCAGCTGGATTTGTTAGAAAAAACCTTGAAAAAGCGGGGTTTAATGTCAAGAAAATAAAAGGATTCAACTTTAAAAAAGAAATGTCTATTGGTAAAAAAAAGGGAAAGATACAACAAAACAAAATCTTCTCTAAATATGTAATTGTAGGGGGTGGTATTGCTGGAGCGTCTATAGCACAAGCATTAAGACAAAGAGGTCAAAGCCCACTTGTAATTGAAAAAAATGTAAAATTAGCTCAAGGTGCTTCTGGAAATATAGCAGCCGTACAATATCCTAGACTGGCAACGGTAAACACTCCTGCAGGAAGGCTTTCCTTATCTTGCTATAGATTTTCAAGAAATTTGGCTAAAAAATTAGGAGTAGCAATTAATGACAAATCTATAATTTTTAGTACTCCGGAAAGAGAGGCTATAAAACACAATAAACTTCTATCTCAAGGTTGGCCAAAAGACTTAATGAGAAAAATCTCTAAAGAAGACAAACTAGCGATAGCTAACTTTGATTTTAATTTAAATGGCATTGTTCATGACTATGGCGGAACAATTGAACCTGTCAAATTTGTAAATAATCTTATGCCTGATGATATTGAAATTATCTTTGGTAAAGAAATTTACAGTTTCACTCAAAGTACTGAAGGATGGACTATTACTTTGTCAGATAAAACTAAAATAAAAACTGAAGTATTGATTTTAACTTGTTCGGATGGACTAAAAAAAATAAAACAAACATCTGTTTTCAATCTTCAATACACTCAAGGTCAAGTAACGCATTTAGATAAAAATAAATTTAAAAATATACCATCAACAAATTTTAGCTTTTCTGGTTATTTAACTCCTCCAATAAATGGAATTGTCACAGTTGGAGCAACTTTTGAAAAAAATAGTAATGAAAGAAGTTATATTTCTGAAGAAGCAAGCAATATTAACATAAATAATATACCAAATGAGATTTTCAGAAATATTTTTCCTCGTAATGTCAATTTAAACAAACTTGATGGCAGAGTATCTATGAGGGTATCAACATTTGATAGAATGCCAATGATGGGACAAATTGATGATAACCTCTTTATTCTATCAGCTTTAGGAGCAAGGGGAATGATTATGGCACCACTTTTAGGTCAGGAGCTTTCAAGTATTATTTTGGGTTTACCGATTGCTCTTGACGATGAAATTTTAAAAAAATGTGATCCAATACGGGTGGAAAGAAGTTTTCTAGGTTAAACAGTTTTTTTTATTTTTTTCAAAATTATTAATCATTTTACTAAGTATTAATTTGCAATTTTCAAAATTTGAATTTTTCTCTCTTGTCTTTTCATTAAGATAAATTGATCTATTTATTTCAATCTGAATAGCATGCTTATTTTCTTTTGGTCTGCCATAGTTTTCTGTAATAAAGCCCCCAGAGTAAGGTGAGTTTCTCCTTACTTTTAAACCACTATTTAATAACTCATTTTCAATAAATTGAACAATTTTTTGTTCACTACTTTTCCCATGGCAATCACCTAAAATAATATCAACATTGTTTCGGATACTAGCATTTTCTGAGGGCATGGAGTGAAAATCAAATAGAACATAATATCCAAATTGAGAATGAGTTTTTTCTAATAAATTTGCTAAAGTGCTATGAAATGAGTTCCATGCAGAATTCAACCAATCCTTTGCCTGATCTCCTGAAAGTTTTTTCTTATATATTTTATCATTGTAGCCACTCCTCAAAGGAATGACACCAATTCCAGATCTTGAATATTTTGTAGGTCTGGAATCAATGCTATCTATAGGGGGGTCAAAATCATTATAATTAAAATCATTTTTTGCTCTATTCACATCAATAACAGATCTGGACCAAATAGCTTTTAGTATTAGATTGTTTGACTTTAAAGAGCCGTTTATCAAGTTATCTACTAAACTATCTTCATTTTGATATAATTCTGATAATTCAATATTAAGTAAAGATTTAAACTCTTCAGGGTAAAAACTTCCACTATGAGGTGAGGAGAGAATAAGTGAACTATTGATCAAATTATTTTCAAAATTTAAAACTTCATTATTATTTATCATTGAATTGATCTCTTGAAAATAAAATATAAATATAAGTTATTTAAAAAAAATAATTTTGTAAATCTTCTTGATAGCATAACTAACTCGTGATATCGAAATGCAAACAGGGCGCGTAGCTCAGCGGTAGAGCACTACGTTGACATCGTAGGGGTCACAAGTTCAAACCTTGTCGCGCCCACCATAATTCTCAACAGTTACAGGGATTTTGGTTGGGATCATTTTTCCCATTTGTCACAGATTTGACACACGGAAGGATTATTTATGGCTACAATCAGAAAAAGAAAGAACAGATATCAGGTTCAAATTAGAATCAAAAATCACTCTGCTTCAAAGACATTTTCCTCACCAAATTCCCGTTTGCTGTTGGCCAAATGATCACATTACTTAAAACTAGCTATTCGTAAAACCTATTGGGAATCATCCATCTGCAATAAGTGCGCATTTATATCCAATTAAAATAAATAAAAACCAATACCAATATTCGGAACTAGACGTTTTTCTAGAGAATGTTGTATAATTTAAAAACAACTTGTAACTGCTTGTCCAAAATTCATAATCTTCTCCAATTTGCATGACTTTCCAATAATATTAAAAAATCAATTAACCGTTTTTAAAAATTTGATAATCGTAAATTTGATATTGATTTAAATCATATCCTATTTTAGCGTTTATTAATACAATATTAGAATTTAATTAAAATGAAAATTTATATAAACTTAATACTTTGTTTTTTATTTATAGGTAAAATATATGCCGATGATTTGAGCAAAGTCGAAGAATATATATATCTAGAAAAATATGATGATGCATTAGTTCTTTTAAAGACACTCTCAGATAATGGTAATATTGACGCTCATAAAACGCTTGCATCTATTTATGTAGTGGGTGGTTATGTTAAACAGGATATTAAACTTGCAATTCTATATCTTAATAAAGCTGTTGATGCTGGGGACTCAGATGCTGCACTTACTCTTTTGAAAGTAATTAATGAACATGGGGGAAATGTTGATATTGAAGATATTGAAAGAATTAGTAATATTTCATCAAAGCTTTATAAAAAAGATACAGAAAGAATTCTTAATAAAATTAAAGATAAGAAAATTACTAATTATCCAGAAAAATTAGTGAAATCTCATGATAAAAACCTTGATAATGAAATTTATGAATTAGAGGAATTAGAAAATAGACAAGGTTGGGCACTAAAAGATACAAATTGGGGAAACTTGGATGGTATTCAAAATTATTATTCTAAATTAAAAGGAGTTGGAACTGGGTTTTTTATCAATAAAAATGGATATGTAGTTACTAACCAACATGTTGTTGATAATTGTGAAAATATTATAATTCATACAAACGTATCCACTGAAAGCGCCTTAGCTAAAATTATAGAACAAAATATTTCAAAAGACTTAGCTTTATTGAAAGCGAATAAAAGATCGCCAATGTTTTTATCAATCTCTGAAAGAAAACCTTTACTAGGATCGAAGATTACAGTTGGTGGTTTTCCTACATTTGATAGTTTAGGATATAGTATAAAAATAACTCAAGGAATTCTGTCAGGTGCTTTAATTACTGGAGAAAAAGAAATTGATTATTTAGACATTATCGATGCAGCAGTTCAGCAGGGTAGTAGTGGAAGTCCAGTAATAAATGAAAATGGTAACGTTGTAGGTGTGGTAGTTGCAATCCAAGTTGATAGAGAAAATCAAGTTGAACAGACATTAAATTATATAATTAATTGGGAAAGTTTAAAAAAGTTTTTGATAAATAGTGGTATTGAATATAATATTGACAAGTATAATAAAAAACTTTCATCAGTAGTTTTAGCAAGGCAACTTGATAAGACAGCTGTAACTGTTTTATGTATTGGAAAATAAATGGAATTTAGATCTGCAATTTCAAGAACATTACAATTAGATGATTCTGATTATAGTAGATTTTTGAGAAAAGGGGAAACTGATGGAAAAAAAAATATACCAAGTGCAAAAACAAGAACCCTTGGAGCTTATGAAAAAAGTATAATTGCAAAAAAGAAGTCTGAATGGCAAAAATACGATAGAGGATTTAATAAAGAAATAACTACTTTAGAAACTAAGATTGATGAAAATAGACATTCAATAGAAACTGCAATATCAAACGAAATTGAAGATCTCTCTGTTGAGCAACAAGCTGAAGAAGAAAATATTGAAAATGAACTTGGCTCTAGTTCAGCCAAATTTAATTATCTTGAAACAAAACTCAGTGAAGTAAGTGATGATTTATCTCACATCAAAAGTTTGTTAAAAAGGCCATTAGAGATTAAATATGTTCAAGTTTATATTCCACTTTTAATTGCACTTTCAATTACAGAAATACCTGTAAATCAAAGTGCTTTTCAATTATTTTTTGGGAGTCAGCCAGGGATATCATATATTCTGGCTTTTGCTATTGGTATAATGTTTGTTTTTTTTGCACATGTCTGTGGTGATTATATAAA
>CABYVI010000020.1 GCA_902522415.1 uncultured SAR116 cluster alpha proteobacterium
ATATTAAATAAAATTGGATTTAAAATTAAGCAAGCTCAAATTTCTATTGATAAATTAAAATTAGAAATAAATAAGTTAAAAGAGGATATTCTAGACACACAGCTAAAATCTCCCATAGAGGGTCAAATTGTAGACATGTTTCCGATCAAAACGGGCTATGTAAGGGTAGGGGAGAGTTTAGCAACAATTCAAAGTGACAGTGATTTTGAAATTGAGTTAGAGGTTCCTTCAATTTACTTAGATCGACTAAAAAAATCCAAAGAGATAAAGGGATATGATATTTACGGGGAGCCAATTACTGCTATTTATAGGGCAACGCTGCTTAGAGAGAACCCTAGAACAGGCAAAAGAACTGTAAGATTAAATTTTAAGGATAAAATAAAAAATAATCTTCAAGCAAATAATGCTTCTATTAATCTTTTGATTCCGGTCAGTGATGCGGAACCAGTAATTACAATTTCAAAAGATGCAATAATACCAGTGTCTTCGAGGCAAGTGGTTTTTATAATGGAAGATGGGAAAGCAATAAAAAAATCGGTTAAACTCGGCGGTTCAGTTGGTGATAGAGTGATTATTCTTACAGGTATTACAATAGATGATGATGTAATTGTTAGAGGGAATGAACTGCTAAAAGACGGTAGCAAAGTAAAATTGGCTGGTGCACCACCATCAAAGTCTAAAAAAAATAAAGAAGTTAAAGGTGAATACTGGACATTAAAATGGCAAGGCAGAGGAGGTGAGAGATCTGGGGAATTGGTAATTGGTAAGAAAGCCTCAACATTTAATGGTGAGAAGACTGATGTTACAATTCAAGACAATAAACTAAAATTTGAAGCACCCTTAGTTCTCCCATTTGGAACAATTACTCTAAAGTTTAGTGGTGTTATAACTGCTAATGATATTGATGGCACATTAACATTAAAAATGCCTAACGGTAATGAAAGTCAAGTTCCTTTTGCAGGTTCAAAGGTTGTATCAAAATGAACTATGTGATTAAACAGGCTATTGATAAACCAATTGCAGTCATCGCTTTAATTTTTTTATCAATTCTTTTTGGATACGTAGCTCTTCAAAATATACCTATTCAAATGACACCTGATATTGAAAAGCCAATTTATCAAGTCAGAGTTAATTGGCCAGGAGCTTCACCTGTTGACGTAGATAGGGAGATTGTAAATAGGTTAGAACAAGAATTATCATCTCTTAACGGTATAGAAGAGTTATCTTCACAATCTCGAACTGGGCGAGCAACAATTACTCTGACATATTCACTTGAACAAGATATGGATAAAGCTCTTATCTTATTACTAAATAAATTATCAGGTGTAACAGGTTTACCAAATGACTCTAAAACACCAACAATTAGAACATCAAATTCAGACGATAGCCCCATTGCCCGTTTAGCTCTTTTAGTTAGGGATGGTTACAAAATAGACTTAGAAAGTTTAGGAAAATTTGTTGAAAGTGATATAGTTCAACCACTAGGAAGAACTAAAGGTGTTTCTGAAGTCACTTTCAATGGTGGTGGAAAGCGTGAAATGCGTATCCTTGTTGATCCAGAAAAGATGGTAAGGTTTAAAATAACTTTATCTGAAGTTATAGATGCTTTAAGAACTTCATCAACTCTTCAGAGTGTTGGAACGGTTTCTGAAGGGAAGCGATCTTACCCTGTTAGAACAGAGTTAATTGCTTACACAAGGGAAAAAGCAGCAGAAATTGTTATTAGAACTGATATATCTTCTGAAGGAACAATAGTTCCACTTTTACTGTCAGATATAGCTGAAATTGAATTGAAAATTCAGAAGCGTTCAAGTTTTCGAAGGCTCAACGGAGAAAAAGCAGTTATTCTAAATGTTTTAAGAGAGCAGGGAACAAATGTTGTATCAACTATGTCAAGACTTAAGAAACAGATTAATGCCTTAAACGAAAGTAACCTCAACGCTAGAGGACTTGATTTAAGAGTAATTTTTCAGGAAACAACATACATTTCTTCCGCTATTGATTTAGTAAAACAAAATATTTGGATCGGGGGCTGTTTAGCTATAAGCATTTTAATTTTGTTTTTAAGGTCAATAATACCTACCGCAATTATTTTTATTGCAATTCCAGTTTCTGTAATAGGGACATTTGTTGCTATTGCTGGATTGGGACTTTCAATAAATGTTATATCTTTGGCTGGTCTAGCATTTTCAATAGGAATGGTAGTAGATGCTTCTATTGTAAGTATGGAAAATATATTTAGATTACGTCAAAAAGGTCAAAATGCAATGGATGCTGCTTTTAATGGTGCAAGACAAGTTTGGGCTCCAATACTTGGTTCTGCATTGACTACTGTGATTGTTTTTATACCGGTAGTAATGTTAAAACTTCCAGTTGGTCAATTATTTAGAGATATTGGTATAGCAATTTCAGTGTCAGTTTTAATTTCTGTAATAGTTTCTGTTACAGTTATCCCAACTTTGGCAACTAGACTTTTGAGTGGTCCAAGTGATCGTTTCTCTAAGCCATTTAGAATACCCATCATTGATTTTATCTCGGGTGTATTTTCAAAGGTAATCATTAGCTATGCAAAGTTTATAGTAAATAAAAAATTTTTAGGATTAGTATTGGTAGCGTTTATTGTGATTGTTTCAGCCTCAGCAAGTTATAGGTTTTTACCAAGGCTTGACTACTTGCCTGATGGAAATGCTAACTTTGTTTTTGGTCGTTTAATTGTTCCAACTGGCTATTCCATGGATGAAACTTTAAGAATTGCTGAGAAAATGGAAAGTGCTGCTAAGCCATTATGGGAGGGTAAAGAAAAACAAGGTGGACCTCCAGGAATAGATAGATTTTTCTTTGTTGCTTTTCAAGGAGGAGCTTTTGCAGGTGCATCTGCTAAAGACAGTTCCAGAGTTGCAGAATTAAAAATGGTATTAATGCGTCCAGTTTTTAGTGAGCCCGGTGCAAGAGCTTTTGTAAGTCAAGCATCCTTGTTTGGCCGTTCAGTTGGAGGAAGCCGATCTATTCGCGTAGATATTACTGGACCAAATTTGGATTTAATAGAACCTGTCGTGAGAAATATTGATACACAACTTAATGAAAGGTTCCCTCCATCCAAAGGAAATCAAATCAGAATAATTCCTTCACTTGATGCAGGATCTCCTCAAGTTTTAATTACTCCTAATACTACAGCTTTAGCAAGAGCAGGTATAACTGTTAGAGAATTTTCTGCAGCTTTAGATGTTTTTAATGATGGAGCAAATGTTCTTCAAATACCAATCAATGGAGATTTAATCGATCTTGTTTTATCTGGTGTAGATGCCCAAAACCTTACTGTTGAAACACTAGGAAATATACCAATTATTACAAGGTCAGGTAATATAATGAGTCTTGATCAATTAGCTTCAATTGAAATAGTAAGTGCAGCAAGGCAAATTAACAGAATTGGTGGAAGACAAGCTATATCAATAAGGGTTAGGCCTGAAGAAAGCCTTGCTCTAGAGGATGCAGTATCAATAATCGAGAATGATATAATTCCAAATATTAGAGGGCAAGCATCTGAACAAGGTGTTTCAATATTTGTACGTGGTGCAGCAAGTGAACTAGCTAGAACATGGACATCTATGCAGTCTAACGTAATTACTGCAATCATAGTAATATTTTTACTTTTAGTAATTTTATTGAAAAGTTTTGCAATGCCTTTGATTATTTTATTAGTTGTACCAGTTGCTTCTACTGGAGGTATAGCTGCTTTAGCTATACTTAATCAGTTTATCAAACAGCCGTTAGACATGTTGACAATGCTTGGTTTTGTTATACTTACTGGAATTGTGGTCAATAATGCAATTCTACTAGTTGAACAAACTGTATTACAAGTAAGAGAAGAAGGGATGCAAATTTATGACGCTATTATTGAGGCAACAAGAAACAGAATAAGGCCTATTTTTATGTCAACACTCACTTCTTTATTTGGTTTAATTCCATTAGTAATATTTCCTGGTGCAGGTTCTGAGCTTTATAGAGGAATAGGTATTGTTGTATTTGGCGGATTAGCTTTGTCAACTTTAGCTACATTGATTATAGTTCCACCACTTTTATCTGTATTTTCAAAAAGTATAAAATAGCCAAATGAAAGAAAATAAATTGCTCAAAGAGCAATTCAGCAGTTTATATCTATTTAACCAGAAACGTTTACTCTTCTTATAATAATAGAGCCTGAAGGCTTATTATTAACATTTTCAATAGTTCGTGACGGTTGGCTCACTAATATAGTTTCAGTACCAAAATTATCAACTACACTTAGTCGAGCTCTAATTTGACTTCCTACTAAATATTGTCCCAGATTAAGACTAATTCCTTGGATATTTTCCATTACTGACCAACTTCTTCCATCTTTTGAGCTTTCCCATTGAACAGATAAACTTGCAACACCATCTTCATCAGTTATCTGAGATGTATCAGCCATAAGCATACCATTTTCGTTTGCTTCACCAGATAAAACAATTTCGCCTTCTACAGGATCATCTAAATTCATTACAATATCAGATGGACTTGAAATCATGACTTCCCTTGTTCCTTGACCATCAAGGTAAGCCACAATTGCTCTATAAGCATAATTTACGTGCATTTGTTCTAATTTTAAAACTTCTCCAGTAGTATCATCAAAAGCTTGCCAATCACTACCTTGTTTTGATCTTTGCCAAATAACTTGCATTTCACCAATTCCATCTTCATCTGACACACTACTTGTATCAACAATTAATGAAGCATCTTCTTTTGCGTTTCCTACTAATTGAGGTCCACCTTTAGGCTTATCATTAACATTCTCAACAGGGTTTGATGGGGCACTAAATAACGTTTCAAGATTTCCTTGATTATCTAAAAAAGTAATCTGCACTCTAAGTGTTTGACCAACATGAACCTGCCTAGGAGTAAAAGATTGTTGTGTTGCGCCAAAAATATCTATCCATCTTCCATCAGAAGTTTCTTTCTGCCACTGAACATATATTTTCCCTACTCCATCAGAATCGGAAATTCCAGAAACATCAATAATAAGTGGTTCATCTTCAATAGCAATAAAACCATTTGAAGAAGACTGTGTGGTATCATTACCAGAGTTTGAAGCACTTTGATTGCTGCTTACATCATTATTTGTATTTGATGTATCCGAAACAGAATTATTAGAAGTGGAATCCTGTTCTGAGCTCTGTGTTTCAGTTGAACTTGCTGTTTCATTAGAATTTGATTCTGCATTAGGCATGCCACCTGCAAATAATATTGAGGGTGATAATATAAATCCTAGTGATATAAACAAACGCCTCATTTTAAGCATCCGTTCCTCCAAAATTAAGTATTATTAATAACATCTTTCTAATTTATATGATAGGAATATTTAATAATATAGTAAATTAGTCAATAATATTGATTTATTTACAGTCATTTTATTTGTAAATTAATAAAATATAATACTTTTTTTGAATGTATTACTGATATTGGGAGTAAAAATTGCGTAGTGTTGAGGAAATTAGAAGTTCTATAAAAGATCTTATAAAAAAAGCTGAAAATGAAGAACTCCTAAAATTACAAATTTCAGAAGATAAAAAAAAAGATATTCAATTGTCTGCTGAGAGTGATCTTTCAGAAGAGATAATGGAGCAAATTAATCTAGAAGTTACTGAGTTTGAAAAAGCTTTTAAAAAACAAGGTACTGAAGGGCTAATAGCTCAATCTGTTAGGGATGCTTTGAAACCTGTATTAGATGAATGGTTAAAGACTAATCTACCCATTATAGTAAGTGAAGTTATTGATGAAAAAATTAGAGAAATAACAAAAAAAACTTAATCTCCTCTCCAATAAGAGACAACTTTAGAGCGAATTGGACGTGTTCTTTCTTTGGGTTGCTCATTTTTGCCGCCAATATATATAAAACCCGAAATTTTGTCATTAGATGACACACCTAGTGCTTTGATAATAAAGTCATCGTAAGAATACCATTCGGTCAGCCATTGTGCTGCATAACCTAGTGATTGTGCACTAATAAGGATATTTTGACAAACGGCCGCTGAAGAAAGTTGCATTTCCCAAACAGGTATTTTTTTATGTTCTACTGGTGAACTTATAACGCTAATCACAACACCTGCTCTTAAAAATCTATTTTCTTCCAATAAAACTTCATCTTCAGTAGCATGAGGATTTAACTCTCTAAATCTTTTACCAAGAAAATTTTTTCCAAACTTCTCTCTCTCATTGTCTTTGAAAACTATAACTTTCCATGGTGCTAGAGCGCCATGATCAGGAACTCTAATTCCTGCTGAAATTATTTTTTGCAAATGCTCATTTTTTACTTCAATTGGTTGCATTTTTTTTGCTGTTACACTGCGTCTTACCAATAAAAAATCTGAAAATTTATTCATAATATATTTAACCTATCAATAAAAAAATATATATATTATATAACGAATTAAATCTTAAAATCACAATAAAAAAAGACCTAATTAAATTTGAAAACAGATTTTGATATTATTATAATTGGCGGCGGGATTAATGGGGCTGGCATAGCCAGAGATGCATCTGGAAAAGGTTATTCTGTTGCTTTAGTTGAAATGAATGATTTAGCGAGTGCCACATCGTCGTGGTCAACAAAGTTGATTCATGGTGGCTTAAGATATATGGAACAATATCAATTTAGGCTTGTAAGAGAGTCTTTGATTGAAAGAGAGAATCTTATGGATATTGCCCCGCATATTATTAGGCCATTAAGGTTTATATTACCTCACAGTTCAAGTTTGAGACCATTTTGGCTAATTAGACTAGGGTTATTTTTTTATGACAATATCATAAAACGGAAATACCTTCCTTCCTCAAAATCAATAACATTTAATGTAGATAGTGACACCAACCCTCTGAAAGAAAATATTAAAAACGGTTTTGAATATTCAGATTGTTCAGTTCAAGATTCTAGATTAGTCATACTAAATGCTATGGATGCAAAAATTAATAATGCTTCAATATTTACAAATACAAAAATTGTTAAAGTGGAAAATGATGGGAAATATTGGAATGTAATTGCTAATTTTGAAAAAAATAATCTCATTAAGACATTGAAATTCTCTTCAAAAGTTATTGTCAATGCTGCTGGTCCCTGGACAGATGAATTGATATCAAAAATTAATCCAAGTACTAGAAATCCAAAAAAAACAAAGCTAATTAAAGGTAGTCACATAATTGTGCCTAAAATATATAACCACAAAAATGCCTATATATTCCAACATAAAGATGGAAGAATAATTTTTACAATTCCATACGAAAAAAAATTCAGTCTAATTGGGACAACGGATATTAATTTTAACGGTGATCCATCTAAAGCAAAAATTTCTGAAGATGAAATAAAATACTTATGTGATGCTGTTTCTACGTATTTTACAAATCAAATTAAACCAAATGATATTATTTCGACTTTCAGTGGTGTTAGGTCACTTTTTGATGATGGAAATTTTAATGCTAAAGATATAACAAGGGATTATAAAATTGATACCAAAGAGCTAAATGGATTAAATTATATATCTATTTTTGGAGGCAAGATTACAACTTATAGGAAATTAGCTGAGGAAGTAACTAAAATTATTGATAAATATTTTGGTCAAAAATCTAGAAATTGGACTTCCTCAAAAGCGTTACCAGGAGGGGATTTTTCACCATATCAATTTGACACTCTTTTAAAAGAATATTCTAAAAAATATTCTTTTATAGATGAGACAGTTATTGAAAGATTATTTATGTCATATGGTACTAATTTGGAGCTTATACTTAAAAACAGAACCTCAATAAATGCTCTAGGTAAGTATTTTGGCGCGGGGCTATATGAATGCGAAGTTGAGTGGCTTATTGATAATGAATGGGCTAAAACAGTTTCTGATATTATCTGGCGAAGAACAAAGCTTGGACTAATGCTTTCTAAAAAAGAATTAAAATTATTAGATAATCATATATCATCTAAGATTTGATATTTGATTTTTTGTTTTGTGAAATTCCTAGACCTGCCAAAATGATAAATAGTGCGATAATAAATTGCGTTGGCAAGTCTTCATTTAATATAAATAAACCAAATATTAGAGCCCAAACAGGAACTTGATAATTTACCAAACTAAGAAATGGAGGGCCCTTTAGTCTTATTAAGGTCACTAACATTATTGTTGCCAATGCAGTTGGGAATAAGCCTAAATAAATTAAACCAAGCAATGAAAGATCGAAATAAAAATAAGGTAATCCATCGACTATAATGGACAAAGGTAACATTATTAAAGTAGAAATTAACAATGAACATGATGTAAAAGAAACTAAATTTACTGGAGGTGTAAGTTTGGTAATGATTGATCCTGTTGCGTAACAGACACTTGCAAGAATGCAAGCAATTTGAGCTGAAATCATTGAACTATTATTAGTCACTTCAATAGAACTTGGGCCAATTAAAATTATAACTCCAATAAAACCAATAATAAACCCAATGAGCTTTATTTGTGTCATTTTTTGTCCAGGTACTAAATAGTGTGACATAGGTAGAACCACAAGAGGTACAACAGCCATTGTTATGCCAGCGAAACCTGAGGAAACGTTTATTTGTCCCCAACTCAGTAAGGAAAAAGGTATAGCATTTGAAAATAAACCAAAACCCAAGCAGTGTAATAAAATTTTTTTCCCATTTGGGTCATTGTAGTTAGGTAATTTATTGCCTGTTAAAATACAAATTAGATATAATATAACCGCTGCTAATGTTATTCTGAATGATGCAATAGTAAGAGGTTTAAAATTTATTAGGGCTAGCTCCACACCCAGAAAAGACATTCCCCAAATTATTCCAAGAGAAATTAATAATAGCCAGCTAAAAATAGTATTGTTAATAAAAATTGATAATTTCATTTAAACTTTTATTTAAATGAAATGCTAGCTAGGTTCAATTTTAGTTTTTCAGAAAATGATTTGAAAAACTCACTGCATCCATATCCAAAGACTAATAATGCTGGTGTAGCTAAAAGAGTTAGAATAGTTGCAAATGTAAGCCCACCGGCAATTGTGCTTGAAAGTTGCGCCCACCATTGTGATGATGGTGCTCCAACTAAAACATCCCGATCTGCAAACTTAATTGTAAGCTCAAACACCATAGGTAACAATCCTAAAATTGTAGTAATTGCAGTAAGCATTACTGGACGAAATCGTAAAAGTCCTGACCGGAAAGCAGCATGAGGTGCAGAGTAACCTCTTTTTCTTATTTCATTATAAGTATCAATTAATACAATATTATTATTTACAACTATCCCTGCCAAAGCAATAATTCCTAGTCCTGACATAACAATTCCAAAAGGTCTTCCTGTTACCCATAAACCAAGTAAAACTCCACCTATTGATAAAATTATAGCTGACATTGTAACGAAAGTTTGCCAAAAAGAATTAAATTGTATCATAAGTATCATTATCATTAATAATAGGGATAATCCGAAGGCCTGACCAAGAAAAGTTTGTGTTTCAGCAATATCCTCATCCTCACCTCCAAACTCAATAGTTATATCTTCATCAGGTGGTGACTTTTCTAATTCTAATTTCAATTCTTCAATTAACTTAGCTGGGAGTAAACCCTCTTTAACGTCTGCATTTATTGACATAAATCTATTTCCATCAACCCTCTGTACTTCACCATTTTTGGGTTTAGGTTCAAGTTTCGCAAAAATATTCATTGGAATATATTCACCCTTTTCAGAGGGGATTTTAAGGTCTTCAAGTCTTGCTAAATTTCTTTGTGAATTTTTGAATCTTAGTAAAATATCAAGTTCATCATCAATATCATCTGGCCTGTAATCAGAAAGTTTTACACCTTTTGTAAGTAACTTAATCATCGTTCCAATTGTTGTAACAGAGACGCCATACTGATTAGCTGCTTGTCTGTCAGTTATAAGCATCCACTCTGTACCAGGAAGTGGGCGGCTATCTGTAATATCAATGAAACCGCCAATTTTATCCATCTTTTCTAAAATATTTTGAATAACTTGGGATAGTTTTTCTAAATCTGAACCAACAACATCGATGTCTATAGGTTTGCCTCCACCAGGTCCTTCTTGATCAACAATAACATTGATTTTGGCACCAGGAACATCTTTGACTAGGTTTCTCATTTTCTCAATAATGACGCTTGCGGGTTCACGATTTTGCCAGTTTGAAAAAAAAGTTGTGATATTTCCAATGCTATCTCGTGGCTCATTATTTTCTGGTTTTTTGGATCTCGCATAAATAATATTAACACCATTTGGTTTCTGAAGTGCTTGTTCTGCAGATAAAACTATTTTATCCTTTTCTAAAGAAGAAAAATCACCCCTTGATGAAATTTGGACTTTTGCTTTCTCTGGCTCTATGTCGGGGAAAAATGAAATGCCTAGCCCTGCTTGGTAGTATGTATAGAAAGAGATCCCAATTACAGTGAAAATAAGAAACATCACAGTTGTTGGTCTCTTTATAGCAAATTTCAAAATTGTTCTATATAGTTTTGGGGCAGCTGGTTTGCTGTAGTAATTCTTTCTTGGTTTTTTTCCAACTAAGCTTCCAATAACCGGAACAAAAATTAATGCCATTAACAATGAGGAAGAAAGAACAAATATCATTGTAATAGGTAAATACTTCATAAATTGGCCTACAA
Source organism: uncultured SAR116 cluster alpha proteobacterium (assembly GCA_902522415.1). Classification (GTDB taxonomy): domain Bacteria; phylum Pseudomonadota; class Alphaproteobacteria; order Puniceispirillales. The sequence goes on from CABYVI010000020.1 coordinate 10,664, forward strand.
TACCGGGCCAAAACAATAGCGGCAAAAATACCATGAGAGTTGTAGCCGTTGATGATGTTATAGGCCAAAACATTCTTGATGCCCCGTCTTTATATGCCTGAAATTTGTTAATACCTTTTGCAAGTCTAGTATCTGCATATTCAGTGGTAACAATTACTGCATCAACAAGAAGTCCAGCAACTAAAATTAAAGAAAATAAAACTATTATATTTAGTGTAATGCCAAGCATATTTAATATTATGAAACCTAGTAAAAAGCTTCCAGGAATTGCTATACCAACTAACACTGCATTTCTAAAACCAAGTGTTGCAAGTATCATTATCATAACAATTAATACTGCTGCTATAACATTATTTCCAAGTTCACTTAAAATATCTTTTACGTTTTTAGATTCGTCATGAAGAAAGGAAGCTTTTATATCTTGGTTTTGATTTTCTAAATATTTTTCAATAGTAAGCTTTGCTGAATCAGAGAGTTCTATAAGGTTTGATCCAATCCTTTTTTTTACTTCTAAAACAACTGTAGACTCACCATTAACACGAGAATAACCTTGAGGATCTTTAAATGTTCTTCTAATGGTAGCTATATCGCTAAATTTAATTGAGGTATCTTTGCCTGCTTTGATGGGCATGTTTGATAGTTCTTCAATGGTTTCAACAACAGCAGGAACTTTTAATAGTAAATTACCACCACTCTGTTCCATTGAACCTGCAGTCACAAGTTGGCTGTTTGAAGATACTATTCTTAGTATATTATTAGGTGACAGCCCATAAGCTTCCATACTACTTGCGTCAATAATAATTTCAATAATCTCTTCTCTATCTCCGCCAATATCAACTTCTAAAACTCCAGGTAAACTTTCTAATTCATCTTTCAATTCACGCGCTGATTTAACTAAAAATGAGTAGGGGACTGGTCCATATAATGCTGCAGTTAGAATAGGAAACATAGATATATTTATTTCAAAAATCTTTGGCTCATCTGCATCATTAGGCAGGTCAGGTTTTGCGGCATCTACTGCTTCTCTGACATCATCTAAAATCAGATCAATGTTTTCTCCAGCGTTAAATTCTAATGAAACAGCAAGTTCAACTGAAACACAGAGCTCAGAACAGGATTCCACTTCTAATAATTCTGTTTCGGATACATCAAATACAAATAATGATGTAAGCAGCAATCAAAGTGCTTCAAACTCTGGTAATGATACCACACAGTCTTCTTCAAATGGTTTTATTGCTATTGAAGATGAACCACTTATTATTGATGTTTCTGGAATTTCCGATTCTGATGGAGTAGGGAAAATATATGTTCAGTGGCAGAAAGAAACTTCTGATGGAAGATGGATAGATATTTTTGGCGCAACACAACAATCTTTTACTCCTAGGCAGGTTCATGTTGGTCAAACACTTAGAGAGCAGATTACTTTTTTAGATAATCAAGGAAATCTTGAAACGTTATTTAGTGCCCCATCAAAGCCTGTTGAGAATGTTAATGATAAGCCTAAAGGTGGACCTCAATTAGTAGGAAACGCAAAAGAAGATGCTTCATTAATTGTTGATACAAGTAGTGTGTCAGATGAAGATGGAATTGGTGAAATGCAAGTTATTTGGCAAAGATCAAAACAAGGTAGTGATTGGCAAGCTTTTGATGATACTACTGGAGAAGTTTTAAAATTAGAACAAATGCACGTAAATTATGCTTATAGAGCAATTGTGGCTTACCTTGATGGTCAAGGAACAAGGGAAGTCATGATTTCAAGTCCATCTGATATTGTAATGAATTTAGATGATCCTGTAGAAGGCGAAATTGTTTTATCTGGTGAAGCAAACGAAAATGGTATGCTTATGGCTGATACATCTCAGATAACTGATGAAGATGGTGTTGCAAGTTTATCTGTTCAATGGGAAAGCTCAAAAGATGGAAGAAGTTGGTCAGTAATGGAAAATATCCAAGGAATTAGTCTTAATCTGGGACAATATTTAGTAGGAAGTCAAATTAGAGCTCGACTAAGTGTAGTTGATAATTTTGGTACTGAAACTATATTAGTGAGCCAACCGTCACGAACTATTGAAAATGTTAATAATAAGCCTTCAGGCTCTATTATTATAAGAAGAGTAAACGTTTCTGGTTAAATAGATATAAACTGCTGAATTGCTCTTTGAGCAATTTATTTTCTTTCATTTGGCTATTTTATACTTTTTGAAAATACAGATAAAAGTGGTGGAACTATAATCAATGTAGCTAAAGTTGACAAAGCTAATCCGCCAAATACAACAATACCTATTCCTCTATAAAGCTCAGAACCTGCACCAGGAAATATTACTAATGGAATTAAACCAAATAAAGAAGTGAGTGTTGACATAAAAATAGGCCTTATTCTGTTTCTTGTTGCCTCAATAATAGCGTCATAAATTTGCATCCCTTCTTCTCTTACTTGTAATACAGTTTGTTCAACTAGTAGAATTGCATTATTGACCACAATTCCAGTAAGTATAACAAAACCAAGCATTGTCAACATGTCTAACGGCTGTTTGATAAACTGATTAAGTATAGCTAAAGCAGCTATACCTCCAGTAGAAGCAACTGGTACAACTAATAAAATAATCAAAGGCATTGCAAAACTTTTCAATAAAATTACTAAAAGTAAAAATATTACTATGATTGCAGTAATTACGTTAGACTGCATAGATGTCCATGTTCTAGCTAGTTCACTTGCTGCACCACGTACAAATATTGAAACACCTTGTTCAGATGCTTGCCCTCTAATATTTGGAATTATATCATTCTCGATTATTGATACTGCATCCTCTAGAGCAAGGCTTTCTTCAGGCCTAACCCTTATTGATATAGCTTGTCTTCCACCAATTCTGTTAATTTGCCTTGCTGCACTTACTATTTCAATTGAAGCTAATTGATCAAGACTCATTATATTACCTGACCTTGTAATAATTGGTATATTTCCTAGTGTTTCAACAGTAAGGTTTTGGGCATCTACACCAGATAAAACAAGATCGATTAAATCTCCATTGATTGGTATTTGAAGAACATTTGCTCCATCATTAAAAACATCTAAAGCTGCAGAAAATTCTCTAACAGTTATACCTGCTCTTGCTAAAGCTGTAGTATTAGGAGTAATTAAAACTTGAGGAGATCCTGCATCAAGTGAAGGAATTATTCTGATTTGATTTCCTTTGGATGGAGGGAACCTTTCATTAAGTTGTGTATCAATATTTCTCACGACAGGTTCTATTAAATCCAAATTTGGTCCAGTAATATCTACGCGAATAGATCGGCTTCCTCCAACTGAACGGCCAAACAAGGATGCTTGACTTACAAAAGCTCTTGCACCGGGCTCACTAAAAACTGGACGCATTAATACCATTTTTAATTCTGCAACTCTGGAACTGTCTTTAGCAGATGCACCTGCAAAAGCTCCTCCTTGAAAAGCAACAAAGAAAAATCTATCTATTCCTGGAGGTCCACCTTGTTTTTCTTTACCCTCCCATAATGGCTTAGCAGCACTTTCCATTTTCTCAGCAATTCTTAAAGTTTCATCCATGGAATAGCCAGTTGGAACAATTAAACGACCAAAAACAAAGTTAGCATTTCCATCAGGCAAGTAGTCAAGCCTTGGTAAAAACCTATAACTTGCTGAGGCTGAAACAATCACAATAAACGCTACCAATACTAATCCTAAAAATTTTTTATTTACTATAAACTTTGCATAGCTAATGATTACCTTTGAAAATACACCCGAGATAAAATCAATGATGGGTATTCTAAATGGCTTAGAGAAACGATCACTTGGACCACTCAAAAGTCTAGTTGCCAAAGTTGGGATAACTGTAACAGAAACTATTACAGAAATTAAAACTGACACTGAAATTGCTATACCAATATCTCTAAATAATTGACCAACTGGAAGTTTTAACATTACTACCGGTATAAAAACAATCACAGTAGTCAATGCAGAACCAAGTATTGGAGCCCAAACTTGTCTTGCACCATTAAAAGCAGCATCCATTGCATTTTGACCTTTTTGACGTAATCTAAATATATTTTCCATACTTACAATAGAAGCATCTACTACCATTCCTATTGAAAATGCTAGACCAGCCAAAGATATAACATTTATTGAAAGTCCCAATCCAGCAATAGCAACAAATGTCCCTATTACAGAAACTGGAATTGCAATAAAAATAATTGCGGTAGGTATTATTGACCTTAAAAACAAAATTAAAATGCTTATAGCTAAACAGCCCCCGATCCAAATATTTTGTTTTACTAAATCAATAGCGGAAGAAATGTATGTTGTTTCCTGAAAAATTACTCTTAAATCAAGTCCTCTAGCGTTGAGGTTACTTTCGTTTAAGGCATTAATCTGTTTCTTAAGTCTTGACATAGTTGATACAACATTTGTTCCCTGCTCTCTTAAAACATTTAGAATAACTGCTTTTTCTCCGTTGAGCCTTCGAAAACTTGAACGCTTCTGAATTTTCAATTCAATTTCAGCTATATCTGACAGTAAAAGTGGAACTATTGTTCCTTCAGAAGATATATCAGTTCTAATAACAATTTCTGCTGCTTTTTCCCTTGTGTAAGCAATTAACTCTGTTCTAACAGGGTAAGATCGCTTCCCTTCAGAAACCGTTCCAACACTCTGAAGAGTTGATGAAGTTCTTAAAGCATCTATAACTTCAGATAAAGTTATTTTAAACCTTACCATCTTTTCTGGATCAACAAGGATACGCATTTCACGCTTTCCACCACCATTGAAAGTGACTTCAGAAACACCTTTAGTTCTTCCTAGTGGTTGAACTATATCACTTTCAACAAATTTTCCTAAACTTTCTAAGTCTATTTTGTAACCATCCCTAACTAAAAGAGCTAAACGGGCAATGGGGCTATCGTCTGAATTTGATGTTCTAATTGTTGGTGTTTTAGAGTCATTTGGTAAACCTGTTACACCTGATAATTTATTTAGTAATAAGATAAGAGCTTTATCCATATCTTGTTCAAGTGAATATGTCAGAGTAATTGTTGCTCGCCCAGTTCGAGATTGTGAAGATAACTCTTCTATACCGTTAAGAGATGATAATTCTTGTTCTAACCTATTTACAATCTCCCTATCTACGTCAACAGGTGAAGCTCCTGGCCAATTAACTCTGACTTGATAAATTGGCTTTTCAATATCAGGTGTCATTTGAATAGGTATATTTTGAAGAGCTACGTATCCAAAAAGAATTGATAAAAAAATTAAAGCGATGACTGCAATTGGTTTATCAATAGCCTGTTTAATCACATAGTTCATTTTGATACAACCTTTGAACCTGCAAAAGGAACTTGACTTTCATTACCGTTAGGCATTTTTAATGTTAATGTGCCATCAATATCATTAGCAGTTATAACACCACTAAACTTTAGAGTAATTGTTCCAAATGGGAGAACTAAGGGTGCTTCAAATTTTAGTTTATTGTCTTGAATTGTAACATCAGTCTTCTCACCATTAAATGTTGAGGCTTTCTTACCAATTACCAATTCCCCAGATCTCTCACCTCCTCTGCCTTGCCATTTTAATGTCCAGTATTCACCTTTAACTTCTTTATTTTTTTTAGACTTTGATGGTGGTGCACCAGCCAATTTTACTTTGCTACCGTCTTTTAGCAGTTCATTCCCTCTAACAATTACATCATCATCTATTGTAATACCTGTAAGAATAATCACTCTATCACCAACTGAACCGCCGAGTTTAACCGATTTTTTTATTGCTTTCCCATCTTCCATTATAAAAACCACTTGCCTCGAAGACACTGGTATTATTGCATCTTTTGAAATTGTAATTACTGGTTCCGCATCACTGACCGGAATCAAAAGATTAATAGAAGCATTATTTGCTTGAAGATTATTTTTTATTTTATCCTTAAAATTTAATCTTACAGTTCTTTTGCCTGTTCTAGGGTTCTCTCTAAGCAGCGTTGCCCTATAAATAGCAGTAATTGGCTCCCCGTAAATATCATATCCCTTTATCTCTTTGGATTTTTTTAGTCGATCTAAGTAAATTGAAGGAACCTCTAACTCAATTTCAAAATCACTGTCACTTTGAATTGTTGCTAAACTCTCCCCTACCCTTACATAGCCCGTTTTGATCGGAAACATGTCTACAATTTGACCCTCTATGGGAGATTTTAGCTGTGTGTCTAGAATATCCTCTTTTAACTTATTTATTTCTAATTTTAATTTATCAATAGAAATTTGAGCTTGCTTAATTTTAAATCCAATTTTATTTAATAT
>CABYVI010000021.1 GCA_902522415.1 uncultured SAR116 cluster alpha proteobacterium
ATGAAAAGTTTGCTTGGAGGTAAAGGAGCAAATTTATCAGAAATGTGCAACATAAATCTTCCAGTGCCTCATGGTTTTACAATCTCTACAGAAGTTTGTTCATATTATTTTGATAATAATAAAACCTTACCACCTAATCTTAAAAAAGAGATTGAAGAGAATATAAAAAAACTTGAAAATTTTACAAATACAGAGTTTGGTAGTGAAACAAATCCGCTATTATTATCAGTAAGGTCTGGCTCTAGAGCTTCAATGCCAGGTATGATGGATACTATATTAAATCTTGGTTTAAATGATAATGCTGTTAATGGCTTAGCAATTAGCACTGGAAATGCAAGGTTTTCTTTTGATAGTTATAGAAGATTTATTCAAATGTATTCAGATGTTGTTCTTGAAGTTGATAACTCATTGTTTGAAGACGCAATGGAGGATATCAAAGCTGATAACGGATTAACTGAAGATACTGAATTAACAACAGAGAATTTAAAAAATTTAGTAGATAATTTTAAAGAGATAGTTATTCAAGAAACTGGGGAAGAGTTTCCTCAAAGCCCTAATGAACAACTTTCAAAAGCTATTAGTGCTGTTTTTTCCAGTTGGATGAATAATCGTGCAATAACATATCGCCAACTTAATAATATACCAACATCCTGGGGAACTGCTGTAAATATTCAATCAATGGTTTTTGGAAATATGGGTGAGGATTGTGGTACTGGTGTTGCTTTTACAAGAAACCCTAGTAATGGAGAAAACTCTTTTTATGGTGAATATCTAATAAATGCTCAGGGAGAGGATGTTGTTGCAGGAATAAGAACCCCAAACCCACTTTCAAAAAGCAATGATCAAGATGTTTTAGACAACAATAGTCTAGAAGTAGTTATGCCAAAGATTTATGATGAGCTTAACAATTGCAGAACCATTTTAGAAAAACATTATGGCGATATGCAAGATATAGAATTCACTATTCAAAAAGGTAATTTGTTTTTACTCCAAACAAGAAATGGAAAAAGAACAGCTGAAGCTGCCATAAAAATTGCAGTTGATATGGTCGCAGAAAATAAAATTGATATAGATGAAGCATTGCTTAGGGTTGAACCAGAAAGTTTAAATCAATTGCTTCATCCAGCTTTAGACACTTCTGTAGACACTGATTTTCTTTTGAAAGGCATGCCAGCTTCACCTGGGGCTGTTTCAGGTAAAATTGTATTAGAATCAGAAGAGGCAGTTAGACTTGCTGCAGCGGGAGAAAATGTAATTCTTGTCAGATTAGAAACAAGTCCTGAAGATATTGCAGGTATGCATGCTGCTAGTGGAATTTTAACTTCAAGAGGTGGTATGACAAGTCATGCTGCAGTTGTAGCACGAGGGATGGGGAGGGCTTGTATCACTGGAGCTAATGAACTTCGTATCGATTTCAAAAATAAATATGTTTTCTTTTCTGATAGAAAAGTTAAGTCAGGATCTGAGATTACGATTGATGGGACTACAGGTAATGTTTATTCCGGTATTGTATCAACTGTTTATCCAGAAATGTCCAAAAATTTTGAAACCTTAATGCAATGGGCTGATTCTAAAAGGAGATTGAAAATTAGAGCAAATGCTGAAACACCAAATGATGCGAAAACTGCCTTAAAATTTGGCGCCGAGGGAATAGGTTTGTGCAGAACTGAGCATATGTTTTTCGATGAGGATAGAATAAATGTAATGCGACAAATGATCTTAGCTGAAGATATTACAAATCGAAAAATAGCTCTTGATAAATTATTGCCTATGCAAAGAAATGATTTTGAAGAAATTTTCACTATTATGAAGGATTTACCAGTTACAATTCGATTATTAGACCCGCCACTTCATGAATTTTTGCCAAGTAGTGAAAAGGATTTAATATCTTTCTCTTCCTCAACTGGTATCGATGTTGAAAAAGTTAGAACTCAATCTTTAAGATTGCACGAATCAAACCCAATGTTAGGTCACAGAGGGTGCAGACTTGCAATAAGTTATCCAGAGATATGTGAAATGCAGTCAAAAGCTATTTTTGAAGCCGCAATAAATGTTCAGAATAAAATAAAAGAAAGAGTTAATATTGAAATAATGATCCCCCTTGCATCAACATCCGCAGAAATTATGTTTTGTAAGAATATTATTAATTCAGTTGCTTCGTCAATAATTGAGAATAAAGATCAAAGTTTGAACTATCTAGTCGGAACTATGATTGAGTTGCCAAGGGCTGCATTATGTGCAGATGATTTAGCTGGTTCAGCAGATTTTTTTAGTTTTGGAACAAATGATCTTACTCAAACTACATTAGGTATTAGTAGAGATGATATAGGAACATTTTTGAACAAATATTTGGAGAACAAAATTTTTCCTAATGATCCATTTATTTCTATTGATAAAAAAGGTGTTGGTCCACTTTTAGAAATGGGTATTGAAAAAGGTAAGAAAATCAAAAAAAACTTAAAAGTAGGTGTATGTGGAGAACATGGTGGTGATCCAGCTTCTATAGATTTCTTTGAAAAAATTAAATTAGACTATATTTCAGCTTCGCCATTTAGAATACCAATATCAAGGTTGGCAGCAGCACATTCAAGTATTAAGCAAAGAATATGATTATATACCGAGTTTACCAAATTTTTTATTAAATCTTGCGACCTGCCCACCAGAGTCAACTATTCTATGTTGACCTGTCCATGCAGGGTGTGTTTTAGGGTCAATATCCAATTTTAAATGATGCCCACTTTTACCTAATGTAGATCTTGTTTTATATTTACTACCATCAGTCATTTCAATAGTAATTTCATGATAATCAGGATGTATGTCTTTTTTCATTATTGCCTCGTATAAATCATGAAATTATTACAACTAATTTATCTCTTCTGCAACTATATTTTTTGAATTAATTAATAATACGTTGTGTAATTTTTAATTCAATTCTTCTGTTTTTACTATTTATTTCTTCTAAGCTAAAATTTTTGTCTAAATTATTGAGAGGTTGAAATTCACCGTAACCTGTAGCTGACAACCTCTTTGGTTTAATGCCTTTATCAATCAAAAATCTTACAACAGATAATGCTCTTTCAGTTGATAAATCCCAATTATCTGAGTATTTTCCTGATTTTATAGGGGTATTATCTGTATGACCCTCAACTTGTAAAACCCAATTAATATCATTTGGTATTGTCCTAGCTATATCATCTAGTGTAATGAATAACTTATCCAATTGTTCATTGCCTTTATCCCCAAGATTAGCTGAACCTTTTTCAAATAATAATTCAGATTGAAAAACAAACCTATCTCCAACTACTCTTATCTCATCTCGATTTTCAAGTAATGTACTTAACCTTCCAAAAAATTCTGATCTAAATTTTTGTAACTCTTTCACTCTACTTGCTAATGCTGAATTTAATTCTTTTCCAAGATTTGCAGTTTCAATTTTATTTATTTCATCTTCTTTTTTTTGTTTTTCAAATAGAGCTTGTAATTGGCTTAATTTCAAATTCACTTCTGTTAAAGCTATTTTTAAGCTATTTATTTGTGCTTTTAGTTTAATGATCTCTGAAATACTATTTTTGTTTTCTTTCTGAGTAAGAATAGCTTTATCTTTTAATGAGGCAATTTTTTCCTCAAGGGTTTTTGTATAATCTCTTTCTTTTAATATTTCAGTATTTATTTCTTTATTGTTTGAAATTAAATTATTAATTTCAAGCTTCAGATTAGTTCTGATTTTTTCAAGCTTCAATATATCATCAATTTTTAATGCCAATTCATCTCGACTTAAAGCTAATTTCTTTTCTAAATCAGTGATTGTAGTTTCTAATGCCTTATATGCTTGTTTGTTTTCTCTTTGTGTTTCAGCGATTTGTTTTTCTTTATTTTTTAATTGATCTTCTAAATCAATAATTTTATTTTCGGAAAGTTTTAGCTGACTTTCAGTTTCTGAAAGAGAATTTTTTAATGATATAATCAATTGTGAGAGAGCATCATTTTCTTCTTTAACCTGATTCAAGTCATTATTAATATTTTGAAAATCTAAATTTAATTTATCTAATTGAAGCACTAAGTCATTATTAGAATTTTTCTCAATTTGGAGTAAGTTGTAAAGGTTGCTAATCTCTTTGTTTAGATCAACTAAAGCCTCATCTTGTCCGCTTACTATTTGATTTAAGTAAAACTGAGCAACACTAAATATCATTAAGACAAATATTACTACCATTAAAAGTGCTGCTAAGGAGTCAACGAAACCTGGCCACGTTAAGTTATCATTTTTATTTATACGGCTCCTAGAGATGCCCATTTAATCAGCTCTTAGTTTGATATTTTTATTTTTATTTCCCTCTTGCACTTTTGATTTCTTAATAGAATTCCCTAAAGACCTTGTCTCTTGTTTAATTATGTCGATTTGTGATGAATAGTTATTACGAGCTTCTTCAGAAATACTTTGTAATTGCGCCTCAATTACTGGTAATTTTTTTTGAATAGAATTTTCATTTTCAATTTGATCAACCAGCCTTCTTAGTTGGGTGTTTAATTCAGTGATTTGGTGCAATAATCTACTCCTATCAGCCTCAATTGTAGTTAATGCAGATGCTAGTTCAGACAAATGTAAAGCAGAACTTTCTGTTAAGCTATCTGAATAACTGATATTTTCGTTTGTAAAAGAGTTAGATAATTGGTTGTTTGATATTTTAACAGACGAAGATAACCAATTTTCTAAATCTTGATAAAATCTTCCTGAGGCTTGGCCTAATTGAAGATCTAAAAAACCTAATATTAGTGAGCCAGCCAGCCCGAAAAGAGACGAAGAAAAGGCAGTGGACATTCCCTCAAGAGGTGTTTCAAGTCCTTTTTGTAAATTTGAAAATACTAGGCTTGTTTCTTGATTGCCAAAATTGAGTCCACTTATAACATTGCTAACCGAGCTAACCGTGCCTATTAATCCCCAAAATGTACCTAAAAGTCCCAAAAAAATAAGCAAGCCTATTAAATACCTAGCAATTTCTCTATTTTCATCAAGTCTTCCAGCCACACCATCAAGAACAGATCGAAGAGCTGCAGCAGAAATTGAAAAATTATTTAAACTTGTTTCTTTCCCAAGCATATAAGCTAAAGGAGCTAAAAGTATGGGTTCAGTTATACTTTTATTCTGGCGTTGAACGCTTTCAAGCCATTTTTTTTCTGGTACAAGTCTGATAGTTTGCCTGCATAGAAATAAAACACCAATTAAAAGAATTATTGAAATAAGCCCATTTATAGCTATATTTGCATTAAAGGCATCTATTAAGGGTTTATTCAGGATCATAACTATCACAAAAACAATAGTTATAAACATTATCATTCTAATTAAGTATTTTCTTGGATCTGTCATAAAAAGCCTAAATCATATAATTATTTTTCAAAAGTGTCAGGAATAAGATGAAGTTTATACTTTCAATAATTTTTTTTTCATAATTTTAATAACATTATTATGTATCGATGGATTCCCAGCACATATTTCTTTTTTCTCTAAAATATTTTCACCCATTGAATAATCTGTACAAAATCCCCCAGCTTCTTTTACTAAAATAATTCCTGCGACATACTCTGATAAATCTGTTTTATCCAAGTATGCATCTATTCTCCCAGATGCCACCCAAGCTAAGTCTAAGGCGGGGCATCCAGATATTCTTATTTGAGATCCAGATAATTTTAATTTTTTTATAATATCTAAGGGTAATTCTTCAGAGCCAAAGTTTATAAGTGATGTTATAATATTATCTCTTCCGGAAACTCTTATTCTTTTTTCATTTAGAAATGAACCTTTGCCTAGTTCACAGTAAAATAATTCTTTTCTGATGGGGTCATATATACATCCAGAAGTTATTTTACCATTGTTCAGCGACGCTATTGAAATTGCTATATGTGGAATACCATGAATGAAATTAATTTTACCAGACATAACGCTGACCACCCAAGAATCTTTCAACTCTTTATTGATAGGGTTAATTAACCATTCAGGTCTTGCTTTAGTTAAATTTTCAAAGAGACTTTTTTCAAGATTTTTCAAAGTATTTGAAAAAAACTTTGACGTATCCTTTTTGCTAACTTGGAGATTTTCAATTTCCAAAAAATCTTTAAGAAGCTTTTTCCCCGCGAGAATACAAGCATTAGAAGATACATTAATAATGGGTGATCTACCTTGCATTGGTAACATTTATCTATTCCTTAGCTCTCTCAACATATGATAGATCTTCACTTTTAATCACTACCTTTGTTCCTTTCTCTATATGAGGTGGAACTAAAATTCTTATATCATTTTTAATAATCGCAGGTTTATAAGATGAAGAAGCTGTTTGACCCTTGATAACTGCATCAGCTTCAAATATCTCTACTTTAATAGTATCTGGTAATTGAATTGAAATTACCTCATCCTCAAATGTATTCAAAATAACTTCCATACCATCTTCTAAAAGTTGATATTTATTTCCAATTAACTCTTTTGAAATTGATTTCTGATCATAAGATTCAATGTCCATAAATATAAGTGTATCATTCTCCTCGTAAAGGTAAGTTGCATTTTTCTCTTCCAAAATAATTCTTTCAACAGTTTCAGAAGATCTAAATCTTTCATTAAGTTTAGTGTTATTTCTTAAATTCTTTAATTCGACTTGAGCAAATGCGCCGCCTTTTCCTGGTTTTACATGACTTGTTTTTACTGCAATCCACAATGATCCCTTATGCTCTATAACATTACCTTGCTTAATTGCGTTTCCATTAATTTTCATACTTAAATTCCTAATATAACAAACAAATAACTTTAATTGCTTTAATGGGTCATATTAATGCTTTTATCAATAAAAATATTATAATATTTATTTCTTCATTGACTCATTATAATGTTAGTAGCAATTTAATAATAAATATTCTTTTTGTTGTATGAATAATTTAAAAACCGAAATTAATAAACTATCAAAAGCTTTAGATCTTCTTGAAAGAAAAGCCGATAACTTAAATAAAGTTCAAAAAGACGTTGAAAATCCAAATGATATCAACTTAAAAGCAGAATTTTTGCTAGTTAGAGAAAAAGTTTCAGATCTGATTAAAGATTTGGATAAATCATAAATCATGACAATTTCAATTAACAACATTGTTGAAATAACTATAAATAATCAAATTTACAAAATTGCTTGTGACGAAGGTCAGGAAGATCATATTAAAAATTTAAGTCTTTTAATAAATGATGAAGTTGAGAAATTAGTTTCATCTTTGGGTCAGGTTGGTGATGCTAGGTTACTTTTAATGACATGTTTGATAATTGCAGATAAACTAAAAGATAAAACAAATAAAGGAGCATCAGAAAATTATGATTCTTTGGCAGAGGAAATTAAAACCATTACTCAAAGAATAGAATTAGTTGCAGATAAATTAGTTTGATTTATATTATATGTACGATAGCTGATTTGTTTGACAGGTAAGATATCTCTGGGGCCAATATATATCCTTAGGGAACTGCCTCTGATTAAGCCTTGGCTTTTTTATTGTGGTGCCCACCTGTTTTTTCAGGCCACATAGGATTTAGAAACCATCGACAATATTGGCTATCGTACTAATTTAAATTAATATTTATGTCTGAAGTCATATTAAAAAAACAAAAATTACGAAAATATTTTTTAGATAAAAGAAAAAATATTAGTAATTATTATGCTCAAAAAGTTTCAAATAAAGTTACAAAATATTTTAATAGTATTATAGATAATTATAGTTTTTCAACAGTTGCTGGTTTCCATCCATTTAGAAATGAAATCAATACATTGCCATTATTGAATGTGTTTATTTCTAATGGTTACAAAACTTGTTTGCCAGTTACCCCTTCGGAAGATAAAATATTACAATTTAGAGAATGGACTCCTAAAATAAATTTAGTTAGAGGTAAATATGGTATTTTGGAACCTAATCAAGATTGTAATACCGTTGAACCGGACATGCTTTTAGTGCCACTTTTAGCATATGATGAAGCAGGGCAAAGACTAGGTTATGGTGGGGGGTATTATGATCAAACTTTAAGAAAATTGATATCAACAAAAAAAAATATTACGAGTATCGGAGTTGCATTCAAGATACAAAGGTTTAAAAAATTACCGATAGATACTTTTGATATTCCACTTGATGCAGTAATCAATGAAGATGGATTAATCCCTTTTAAAAAATAAGAGTTTGCACGTATGAAAATATTATTTTTAGGCGATATTGTTGGAAGAGATGCTAGAAATACCGTTTTATCAAAGGTTAATTTCTTAAAACACGAGTTTAAACCAGATATATTTATAGTTAATATTGAGAATGCAGCTGGAGGGAGAGGAGTAACTCCAAAAATTGCTAAACAATTCTTTAATTCAGGAATTGATGTTTTAACTACAGGAAATCATATTTGGGACCAAAAAGAAATAATTAAATATATACAAGAAACTAATCAATTAATAAGACCCGCAAACATGCCTGAAGGAACGCCTGGATCAGGTCAAACAGAAATTACTTTAGATAATGGAAATAAAATTTTAGTAATAAATTTAATGACTAATTTATTTATGTCCCAAAATGATTTTGTATTTAAATCAATGGAAAAAATACTTCTCAATATAAAATTAGGTGAGGATTATAATGCTATATTTATTGATTTACACGGGGAAGCTACCAGTGAAAAAACAGCTTTTGCTAATCATTTTGATGGGAAGGTTTCTGCAATAATTGGGACGCATACCCATATTCCAACTGCCGATGCAAGGGTGCTTCCAAATGGAACAGCATATCAAACTGATGTAGGAATGTGTGGGAACTATGACTCAGTAATTGGTATGAAAAAAGAGTTAGCAATAGATAGATTTTTTTCTAAAAAATCGTATTTGACAGTTGCTGAAGGAGAAATTACAATATGTGGTGTAACCATTGAAATTGACGATAATACTGGTAAATCATTAGATATAAATCCAATTCAAATTGGCGGTGTTCTCAAACCAACCTTAATTGAATGATGCAAATTTTGGAGATTTATGGCTGGACATTCTAAGTTTAAAAATATTATGCACAGGAAAGGTGCCCAAGATGCTAAAAGAGCAAAAGTTTTTACACGTCTTGGTAAAGAGCTCTCTGTTGCTGTAAAACAGGGTATTGATCCAGATGGAAATCCAAGGCTTAGAGCTGCTATAGCTGCATGTAGAGCTGCTAATATGCCAAAAGATAATATTGATAAAGTTCTTAAAAAAGCAGAATCAGGTGATTTAAGCGATTTTTCAGAAATAAGATATGAAGGTTTTGGACCCGAAGGTGTGGCAATTATTGTTGAAGCTCTTACAGATAATAAAAATAGGACCGCATCAGAGGTAAGAACTATATTTAATAAATTCAATGGTAATTTGGGTGAAAATGGAAGTGTTTCATACCTCTTTGATAAAGTTGGCTCAATTATTTATCCATCAACTGCAGGTGATATTGACAAATTTATAGAGTTCTCAATTGAAAACGATACGAAAGATATCATTGAGAATGGGGATTATTACGAAATTATAACAAATTTAGAAAATTTTAATGAAATTAGAGAAAGCTTAACTTGTAATTTTGGTGACCCAGAGAACGCAGAGATTATTTGGAAATCAAAAAATCTACTTCAAATTTCAGCAAGTTCAGTTCCAGCAGTATTTAAGTTAGTTAGTGGACTAGATGACTGTGAAGACGTTCAAAATGTTTTTTATAATTTTGAGATGGACGATAAAGACTTGAACTTGATTTAGCAATAATTTTAAAAATTTACCATAAACTAAATGGTCATATCAAATAAAGATAAAATAATAATTGGAATTGATCCTGGTATTAGAAATACTGGCTGGGGTATTATAAGACACTTCCAAAATAAAATTGAACATATAGAACATGGCGTGATTGTTCCAGAGCCTAACGAAAATGATGCAATCAGATTACACTTTATATCTATTAATCTAGAAAAAATTATTAATAAGTATAATCCAACTATAGCTGTTATAGAAAAAATTTTTGTTAGTGCGAGTGGTGAGTCAGCATTAAAACTAGGGATGGCGAGAGGTGTTGCGTTGAATGTCTTGGCTTCAAAGAAAACTATTTCTATCAAAGAGTTAGCTGCACGAAATGTAAAAAAATCATTAACGGGAACTGGTTCTGCTGATAAAAAACAAATTAAATTTATGGTAGAAAAATTACTTGGCCAGAGTGTAAAACAATTGGATGCCTCAGATGCTTTGGCAATAGCTATAGCAGGGTTTAATTCACTAAATGAAAAATTAGACCCTTATAATTTAATCGCAAATTCAAAAAATAAATCTATAAATAATAATTTAAACAATGCTATAAGACGAGCATTAGAAAAAAACAAATAGTCACAAAATGATCTCTCAAATAACTGGTAAAATAATTCAAATTGATGAAAAATTTTTAATAGTTGACGTAAATGGAATAGGTTATCAAATATTTTGTTCTACGAAAACTATTTATAAACTTAGAGACATTGAGAAAAATATTACAATTTTAACAGAAATGATCGTTCGAGAGGACAGCCAAACTTTATATGGGTTTTATGATGCCATTGAAAAGCAATGGTTTAATTTACTTGTTTCTGTTCAGGGTGTTGGTGCAAAAGCAGCTTTAGCAATATTTTCATCTTTAAATATTGATGAGTTAAGTTTTGCCATTTCAAATTCAGAAAAATTATCAATAACCAAAGCAGATGGAATAGGACCTAAAATAGCTGGTAGAATAATAAATGAACTTAAAGATAAAATTCCTAACAATCAAGTTGATCCACTATTTTCAAATCTAAATAAGGATTTGAATGATGCTAATAAAGAAATTTTAGAAGATGCAATATCAGCATTATCAAATTTAGGTTATAATAAATCAAATTGTAAAAAAATTGTTCTAGGTGTTTTTGAAGAAAGTGAACTAAATCTTAAGTTATCTGAATTAATTTCAATATGTCTAAAGAAACTTGGTAACAAGTATGAATAGTTTTAAAAAAGACGAAGACCTTAATGAAGGTAAGGAGTATATAAGGCCTCAGAATATCAAAGAATTTATTGGCCAAAGTGATAGTAAAGATAATTTGCAAACTTTTATTAGTTCAGCTGTTAAGCGAAATGTTGCTATGGATCACGCTCTTTTTGTTGGTCCTCCAGGTCTTGGCAAAACAACTTTGTCTCAAATAGTAGCAAATGAGTTAGGGGTTGGCTTTAGATCCACATCTGGACCGGTCATAACAAAAGCGGGTGATTTAGCTGCAATTTTGACAAATCTAAATGAAAGGGATGTACTTTTTATTGATGAAATCCATCGTTTGAACTCTGTTGTGGAAGAGGTTTTGTATCCCGCAATGGAGGATTTTCAACTTGATCTTATAATCGGTGAGGGTCCATCTGCACGATCTGTACGAATTGACTTGCCACAATTTACATTGGTTGGAGCAACAACAAGGTCTGGTCTTCTAACTACCCCTTTAAGAGATAGATTTGGAATTCATTTAAGAATGAAATTTTATACAATTTCTGAACTTGAGGAAATTTTGATGAACAACTCTATAAAACTGGAAATTAAGTTAATGTTAGATGGGGCTAATGAAATTGCAAGAAGGTCAAGGGGTACGCCAAGGATAGCTGGCAGACTATTAAGAAGAGTAAGAGATTTTGCCTTGGTAAATGGAAAAAATATAATTGATAAAAAAGAGGCAGATATTGCACTATTTAAATTAAATATTGATCAGAAAGGTTTAGACAATATAGATAGAAATTATTTAAAAATACTTGCAGAAAAGTATAATGGTGGTCCAGTAGGCATAGAAACTATATCAGCTTCTCTATCAGAGCAAAAAGACGTTGTTGAGGAAGTAATTGAACCATATTTAATTCAAGAAAATTTTGTAGATAGGACACAAAGAGGTAGAATTTTAACCTCAGAAGGTTGGGATTATTTAGGCCTTCCAATACCCAAAAATAGTTTTGTTTATGAAGATAGTAAAAATAGCAATAATTGAAAAATGAATTTTTTAGATGGTGAAATTAGAGATAAATCTCATTTGTATTATTTTAGGGTTCAATACGAAGATACTGATATTGGAGGAATAGTATATCACGCAAAGTATCTCAATTTTATTGAAAGAGCTAGATCAGCATTAATTAGAAAGTTAGGTTTCCCAGCAGAAGAACTATTAAAAATAAATTTAAGTATCGTAGTAAAAAAGTTGTATTGTGAATGGCAAAATTCATGTACTCTTGGTGATGTAATTTATGTGAAAACCAATTTAGTTCAATGTAAAAAGGCATCTTTGGTATTAAATCAGTTAATTTTTAGTGATCACGATAATAAAAAATTATCTGAAACTGAAGTAACATTATGCTTTTTAAACAAAAATATGAAAGCTACAAGAATCCCTGAGAGTTTATTAAAGTCATTAAATAGTATTTTGCCTCACTAATGTCTTAATTTTAATATATGTATTCATTAACAAGGAGAAAATAATATTATGGAGCAAGAGGTAGTAAAAGAGGTCCTTGAAGGGTCGGCTAATCTTTCACTTTGGAGCCTATTTCTGCAAGCTGATATTGTTGTTAAATTTGTGATGCTAATTTTATTATTAGCTTCTGTATGGTGTTGGACAATTATAATTGAGAAAATATTTTTGTCACGAAGAGAGCTTAGATTAGCAGACAGCTTTGAAAATGAATTTTGGTCTGGCACATCTTTGGATGATATTTATGATGAAATGACTAATGAGAGTAATCTTAGGTCACATGGTGCCATTTCAAGAGTTTTTTCGTCAGCAATGCAAGAATGGAGAAGAGCCACTAATTCTGGATTAGTATCGAAAGGTGATAATTTTAAAGCTTCATTAACTCAAAGAATTGACAGGGGTATGGGAGTTGCTATAACCAAAGAAATAGGTAGATTAGAGAGGGGAATGACATTTCTGGCATCTATTGGTTCGGTAGCTCCATTTATTGGTTTATTTGGAACAGTTTGGGGAATAATGAATTCTTTTTCTGCAATAGCTGCTTCAAAAAATACTTCTTTAGCCGTTGTGGCCCCTGGTATTGCTGAAGCTTTATTTGCTACAGCTTTAGGTCTTTTAGCAGCAATTCCTGCTGTTGCTGCATATAATAAATTTTCAAATGATATTGAAAAAGTTTCTTTAAGACTTGAAAATTTTTCAGTTGAGTTTATGGCAATTTTATCTAGGCGCTTAGATGAAGACAGTTAAATGAACTCAAATTTGAAAAAAATAAGATATAAATCAAAAAAGCCTATGAGTAATATTAATGTCACTCCATTGGTTGATGTTATGTTAGTTTTGTTAATTGTTTTTATGATTACTGCACCAATGTTAACAGTAGGTGTTCAAGTTGATCTCCCTAAAACCAAAGCAAATCAACTCAATTCAGATGCAGACCCTTTAATAATAACAATTAACAAAAATAGGGAAATTTACATACAAGATGCAGTTGTTAGTTCTGAAAACCTTATTCCAAGATTAAAAGCAATTTCCAAAGTTAACTCAAAAACAAGAATTTTTGTTAGAGGAGATAATCTATTGCCTTATGGTGAAGTGATAGGGTTGATGGGGCAAATACAGTCAGCTGGATACGAAAAAGTAGCGTTAGTAGCTAAACTACCTGATGATAGCCAGTAATTTATATAAACAAATAGATTTCATTGATGAGAAATCACTTGTAAGATCTGCAAGTGTTGTATCTTTTTTTATACATATCTTAATTATTGGGGTTGCAATGTATGGTCTGCCAAAATTTGGAAGACAACTTCCACCTGATTTAACTATTATTTCATTCGAAATGCTAAAAGTAGTTGAAGAGACTAATCTAGACGAACAAAAACCGTTAAATCAAGAAAAAGTTCAAAAAGACAATGAAGTAAATGATATTCAAAAAATTAATACAGAAGATGTGAAAATTGAAGAAAATAAACTTTTTGAAACTCCATCAAAAAAACCGATAGTTATTAGTAAAAAAATATTACCCTCGGAAAAACCTTCAATACCAGTATCTCCTACAGAAAAACCTGCTATGCCAGTTTCTCCAGTCCAAAAACCAAAACTTATTAAAGATAAAAATGTTCCTAGTGAAAAGCCTGAAAATCCATTAAGTTTATCAAATATTAAAAAACCTATTTCTAAACCGCAAATTCAAAAAGAAAAAACAAAGGCTAATAAGAATAAAACTAATCCAAATGCATTAACTTCAGTTCTGAAAACTTTAGAAAAAATAAAAGAAACTCAAGCACAAAAGAAAATTGAAGAAGTTAAAAGAAATCAAAAAAAAGAAATTGAAAAAAAGAAGAGAAAAAATGAATTGGAAACAATGAAAAACCTTGTAGCAAGTGCTGTAAGCTCCAAACCTAAAAACTTATTAAAGCCATTTGGAGTAAGTGAAATTGACTTATTAAAAAGACATATAGCCAATTTTTGGACTCCACCTATAGGAGCAGCTGGAGCTGAGAACCTTATTGTTGACATATTTATGGAATTTAATAATGAAGGTTATGTTTTAAAGGCACAATGGGTAAACAAAGGTTTAAATGCTAATAATTCATTTTACAAAGCTGCTGCAAATGCTGCTATAAGAGCAGTTAAAGATGCTGAACCAATGCCTTTGCCTTCAAGTAAATTTAGTGAATGGAAAACTTTAATCTTTAGATTTGATCCTGCAACAATGTTTGGTAACTATTAATTTGAATGGACTTTAAAATGTTAAAAATTATTAGAAATTTAATATTCATTTTACCTTTAATATTAAACAGTAATACTTTTGCTCAAAATTTAGTAGTTGATATTACTGAGGGCAACATTGATCCTCTTCCAATAGCCATCCAAAAGTTTGTTTCTGAAACTAATTCAAATGATATAGGAGAGAATATTGTAAGAGTTATCACTAATGATCTAGTTTCTACTGGTTTATTTGAGGTAGTTGACCAACAGGCATATATTGAAAAACCAAAATCACCAAGTATAAGACCAGTTTTTAATAATTGGGACCCTTTAGGTGTTAAAGCTTTAGTGACTGGGTCTGCAACCATTAACAGCAGTGGAACTGTAGAAGTAGAGTTTAGGTTATGGGATGTTGTAACAGAACAAGACTTAACAGGTCTAAAATTATCTGTGGATAGCAAGTATTGGAGAAGGATTTCCCATATTGCAGCTGATGAAATATATAAAAGACTTACAGGTGAAGAAGGATATTTTGATACTAGGATAGTCTATATTTCTGAGAGTGGCCCCCTTAATGCTAGAGTAAAAAGATTAGCTATTATGGATCAAGATGGGCACAATCATCAATACCTTACAGATGGTTCTTATCTGGTTTTAACTCCAAGATTTTCACCAACTTCACAAGAAGTTGCGTACTTAGCTTATTATCAAAATCAACCAAGGGTATATGTACTTAATTTAGAAACAAATAGACAAGAACTTTTAGGAACATTTCCAGGGATGACATTTGCTCCTAGGTTTAGCCCTGATGGCAAGTCTATTATAATGAGTTTAGCAGACCAAGGGCTTACCGATATTTTTATAATGAACTTGCTTTCTCAAGAGGTCAATCAACTTACAAACAGCCCTTCAATCGATACATCACCAACTTTTTCTCCTGATGGACAGAAAATAGTCTTTAATTCTGACAGAGGAGGGTCACAACAATTATATGTAATGAATTTAGATGGTACTGACCAGAAAAGAATATCTTT
>CABYVI010000022.1 GCA_902522415.1 uncultured SAR116 cluster alpha proteobacterium
GTTACTGGAGGTGCAGGCTTTATAGGATCCTCGATTGTTAGAAAACTAGCAAATTCTAAAAATGAAGTTTTAGTAATTGATGCATTAACTTACGCTTCCAATATTGACTCGATTAGTGATCTAACTTCAAAGAATAAGATCGATTTTAAAAATATTAATATATGTAATAGAGAGCCTTTGGAAAAGGTTTTTAATAGTTTCAAGCCCCAAAGATTAGTTCATCTTGCGGCAGAAACGCACGTTGACAACTCTATCATTAACCCTGATAAATTTCTAAAAACTAATGTTTTAGGCACTTTTGAATTATTAAGAGCTTCTCTAATTTATCTTG
Source organism: uncultured SAR116 cluster alpha proteobacterium (assembly GCA_902522415.1). Taxonomy (GTDB): domain Bacteria; phylum Pseudomonadota; class Alphaproteobacteria; order Puniceispirillales. Next base: position 332 of record CABYVI010000022.1, read on the forward strand.
AAAAAAATAAATTAGATCAAAAAAATGACTTTGTCTTTCATCATGTTTCTACTGATGAAGTTTATGGTGACTTACCACATCCAGATGATGATAATTATAATAAGAATAATGCTAGGTTATTATTTACTGAAAATACAAACTATCAACCTAGTTCCCCTTACTCTGCAAGCAAAGCTGCTTCTGACCATTTGGTAAGAGCTTGGCATAAAACTTATAACTTACCAATAACAATATCTAATTGTTCTAATAATTATGGGCCATTTCAGCACAAAGAAAAGCTTATACCAACAGTAATTATCAATGCATTGAATAAAAATAATATTCCTGTTTATGGTGACGGTAAGCAGATTAGAGATTGGCTGTATGTTGATGATCATACTGAAGCTATTTTAAAAATTTTAGAGCTTGGAAAAATAGGTGAGACTTATAACATAGGAGGAAGATGTGAAATAAGGAATATAGATCTAATCAACATTATATGTGATAGTTTAGATAAGAAACTTAAAATAAATAACTTTAAACATTCTAGTTTAATAAAGCATGTTGAAGATAGAAAGGGTCACGATAAACGTTATGCTATAGATCCTCATAAAATTGAGAGTGAATTAAATTGGAAAGTGAAAGAAACCATAAAATCCGGTCTGGATAAGACTATTGAATTTTATTTGCAAAGCCACAAATGACATTAAATGAATAGCTTGATCAAATTTATTTCAGAGTTTAAAAATAAAAATCCCCATTATTCTCTTTCTTTAGGAGTATGTACAACTGCAATTAATTCAAATAAATCAACAAAGCCTTATATCTCTTTTCCACGAGAGTATAAAAAAAATAATTTTTATATACATTGTATAATTTTTAATTCTGCTGAAGCAATTTTACTAATTAAAAAGGTAAAATTGATTATAAAGAATATTTATATTGATATTGAACCTAAAAATATTAACTTTGACTGGCAAGAAATTGTCAAAAATTTTAGTAGGGAGAATATTTTTCCAATACAACCAAATAAAATCACTATTAATGGTTTAATAATAAATCTTATGAAAGACCTGAGTAGTAAAAAAGTATTGGTTTTAGGTTCAGGTAATTTAGCTTTTTCACTTTGTATTGAATTAAGAAATGTTAACTTGGATTTTAATTGGTTTGTAGAAAAATCAAGGAATACAATTTCAAAAAAAAAGATGGTCTATTATTTTCCTAAAAACACACTAACTGAAAAATTTGAACCATTTGATTATATTATTAATACAGTTCCTGTTGGCCTTAATATAGAGTATAATTCATTAGTCCATAAAGACTCTATATTTATTGAAGTTTCAGGTGCATCTTTAAAGTTTTTAAATCATATTAATTGTAAAAAAATGAGATTTGATGTATCTCCTTTTTTAATAGGAGCGATTTCATCACATGAAAAAATATTATCTCAAAATAATAATTTTGGTCGAATAAATTATAAAAATAAATTTATTTGTTCTGGTGGATTCATTGGAAATAAGGGCGATATTATTGTTGATGATTATAAACGTCCAAAATTTGTTATAGGCATTAGTGATGGAAATGGTGGATTCATAAAAAGATATAATATACTGATCTCTGAATACTTTAAAAATGAATAAATTCATTGAATTATTGATTGTTAAGTATTAAAAATTTAGCAGTAAGAAGAGTATATTGTGAATAAAAATAAATTTATTATTGTTGGTGGAGGGATTTCTGGATTAACTTTGGCTTATGAACTTTGTAAAGCCGGTTGTCAGGTAACCTTATATGAAAAAAATAAATATATTGGTGGTTTAGCCTCTACTCTTAAATTCAATAACTTTTCAATTGATACAGGTCCACATATATTCCATTCCGCTCATAAAGAAATAGTTGAATATTGGCGAGCATTGGTTGGAAAGAAACTTGTTAAAAAAAATTTTTTCTCAGGAAATTTTCAGAATAAGAAGATTTATGACTACCCTATTAATAAAGAAACATTTAAATCTCAATATACTAATAAAGAACAGAAATTAATTGATCATGATTTAAGTAATGTAAAAATTGAGAACATCTCAAAAAGTAAAAATTATTATGAGTATGTAAGAGCTTTAGCAGGAAATTTCTTAGCAGAGAAGTTTTTTACTAAATATCCAAAAAAGTTATGGGGTCTTGATACAAAAAATTTATCTGCAAGATTTGCTCCAAGAAGAATAGAAATTAGGGATCAAATTAGACCTTTTCACTCTGGACCAGGGCGGTTTGCTGGAGCGATTGATGGAGGATGTGGTGTTTTAGCAAAGGCTTTACAAGTTCAGATTAAAAAGTTAGGTGGAAAAATAAAATTTGGTTATACATTAAATAAAATAGAATATGAAAAAACATCAAATACTAATAAAGTTAATTCTATTATATTTGAAAATAAAGAAGAGATTAATGTTCAAGACAAAACCTTAATATCAACATTGCCAATAACAAAACATGCAAATTTATTTAATATACCTACAAGTTTGTATTTTCGGTCAATACTACTGGTAAATATAATATTAAAAGGAAAAGACCCACTTCCTAAAAACTATGATTGGCTATATTTTGATGACGAAAAAGTTCCATTTCACAGAATTGGTGTGCAAAATAGGTTTAGCAAATTAGGCATTCCCAAAGATCATATTGTTCTATGTTGTGAAATAGCCTATGATCAAAAGTTAACTAAAAAAAATAAGGAATTTTTTGAAGAAAAAACTCTTAATAGTTTAAAAAATTTAGATCTGATACAAAGTGATGATTATGTTACAACTATAACTGTAGATGTTGGAGATGTATATCCTGGTTATTATTTTGGTCACGAAAAAGAGCTTTCAGAAATCAATGCTAAATTAGGAGCATTTTCTAATTTCTATACAATTGGATCTTTAGCTGAATATTCATATACTGATTTACAAGTTATTACAGCAAAAGCGATAGATTTAGCAAAGGAGCTTTCTACTCTTGACTTAAAAAACAAAAGTGAGATTTTAAAAACTCAGGTCTCAGGCAAACCCTTAAATAGATTTAAGTTTGGAGATGTCTTTGTTTCTGATTCTAAGGATGACCAAGTTTTTCTTATAGGAGAAATTGGTTTGTCTCATAATGGTAATGTGGAAAATTGTAAAAAACTAATTTCTGCAGCCGCAAAAGCTGGATTTAATTCGGCTAAGATACAAACTTATGATGAAGGACGTATTTCAAAAAAAACAAGGACTTCAAGATATTTTGAAGAAAGTTTAGAACAAGAAGAATCTATTTCAGACTTTCTAGATAAAATTATTTTTTCTAAACAAGAATTAATAGAAATTTTTGATTACTCAAAAAAATGTAATATCGAATTATTTTCTACACCATTTGACAAGAATTCTGTTGATTTATTAGAAACACTCAATGTAAGTGGTTATAAAGTTTCATCAATGGATATTATTAACCATCCGCTAATAGATTACATTTCTAAAAAAGGGAAGCCTATAATACTCTCAACTGGAATGGCTAAGTTAGGTGATATAGAAACTGCTATTGAAATATGCCTTAAAAATAGTAATAATAAAATTGCTGTATTACATTGTGTTTCGTCATATCCATGCCCTCTTGAATATATTAATCTTAGCAGAATTACTGAAATTACCGAAACATTTAAAGTTATTGGTGGTTTATCAGATCACACAGTAGAAATTGAAACTCCTTCACTTGCTGTAGTAGGTGGGGCTAGAATAGTGGAAAAACATATTACTTTAGATAAAGGAATGGATGGTCCAGACCATAATTTTTCTTTGACTCCAAATGAAATGAATAAAATGGTTTCGTTAGTAAGAAAAACAGAACTAGCATTAAAAAATAATGAGCAGAGCTCACCTGCTGAGCTTTCCTCAAAACAAAATTTGAGGCGAAGTATTTATGCTGCATTTGATTTAAAACCAGGTGATGTTATTACTGAAGAAAATCTAGCTATTAAATCCCCAGGGGATGGTATACCAGTAAAATATTTTGATATTTTAATTGGAAAAAGAATAATATCAGAAGTTAAAAAAGATTTTCCATTGACCTGGAGCAACTTTTTCAATGAATAAAAAAATTAAACATGGTGTGCTTTTAGCAGGTGGTGATGGAACAAGACTCAGACCTTTTACTTACTATACATCAAAACATTTGTTACCGGTTCATAATAAACCTATGATATTTTATCCATTAATGAATTTAATATTGCTTGGTGTAGAAAATGTATGTTTGATAATTAATCCTAAACATGAAAGTACTTGGAACCAACTGTTAAGTAATTTAAAATTACCAATCAACATAAATCTTGTGCGGCAGGAAAAACCTGAAGGAATACCTGAAGCATTTCCTTTGTGCGAAAAATTAATAAATTACTCTGATCATTATCTTGCACTTGGAGATAATATATTGATTGGTTCGGGAATTTTAGATAAATTTAAAAATTTAGGGGAGATTAATCCTAAACACTCAATAATTTTGGGTTATCCTGTAAAAAATCCGCAAGAGTTTGGTGTTGCTGAATTAAACAAAAATGGCGAGGTAACCTCTATTGTTGAAAAACCACTCAATACAAAATCAAATCTTGCAGTTGTGGGGCTATACAAGTTTACGTCAGAGGTTTTTGAGTTTTTCAAAAGAATAACAAAAAGTGATAGAGGTGAATTTGAAATTGTTGATATTTTGAAGTTGTATTTAGAAAAAAAGAAACTTTCTATTTTAAATATTAATAATGCTACCGACTACTGGTTAGATACAGGAAATATAGATAGTATAATCTCTGCAACAAATTTTTTAAGTAAACTTTCAGAAAGCAAAGTTGTTGATATAGCAAATATAGAAAAATTATTTGTTAATAAGTAATTAGTTTTTTAAATTATTGATTTTTAAAATCAATTTGATATTAACAAAATTATTGAATTATTCTTGTAATAGGAAATCTTAAATGGACGTAAATAGAAGTGCCGTAATAATTGGTGTGGGACATGTTGGAAAAAGACATGCATTAAAATTATCAAAGATATTTAAAAAATTATATATTATAGACCCTAATGAAAATTCTTTAAATTGGTGTAAAGACAACATTGATAACGAAGTTTTATTATTTAATAATTTTAGTGAATTTAACTTTGAAGACACATCGGAGTCTAATAGATGTGTTGCTGTAATATCAAACTGGGGAATTGACCATCATACTGCTTTTTTCAATAGTGTTAATAAAAAAATTAATAAAATATATATGGAAAAGCCATTTTCGCATTCTTTAAGTAAAATTAATGAAATTTCTGAATACGTTCTAAAAAATAATATTACTTTAGTTAGTGGTTTTCAATTAAGGCACTCTGAATTAGGAGAAGTTATTAAAAGTATTTGTAATAAATATTTAGATAGTCAACCTGTCCAAATAACTATAGATGGAGGTGCTAATTGTATAGTTACAAATGGAATACACTTTCTTGATTTAGCTTGTACGATCTTTGATAAAGAGCCTGATGAGGTTTTTGCAAAAGTAATTAAAAGTAATATTAATCCTAGAGGGAATCATCTTGGTTTTTGGGAGGGATTTGCTTCTTTTGGATTTATTAATCAGAGACTTAATATATCTTTTTCAAATCAATCAAGTATTAGATTGTCGTGTAAAATTTATGCAAAAAATGGATATTTAACTATTTCCGATAAAGGAAACCATGCTGAAATTATTGTTTATAAAAGAAATAAAAAAGAAATTGAAAATGATCCTAGGATAACAAGAACTGGTTTTGGTTTTGAATTTACAAGTGAAACCATTCAGAATCATGATATTTCTAATACATTTGAAAATATAATTTTATCTTTATTTAATTCTGATAATAATCATGATATTTCAAGAGAAACTTTAGCTGCTAAAGGAATTTTAGCAGCATTGATTTCTAGCAAAAATGAAAAACTAATTAAGTTACCATTAAATAAAAATAATAGTGACTATAATATTGAGTGGCCAGTATCATGACTAGAAAAAGATTAGCTATTATTGGTTCAGGCAACATCTCTCAATTTCATGTTCCAGCAATGAAAGAAGCAGGATTTGATATTGTAAGTTGTTGTTCAAGTTTAAAATCAAAAAGAGCTATAGATTTTGCAAATAAATTTAACATTCCAAAAGTTCATGAAAGTTATTACAATTTGATTGAAAAAGAAAATGAATGGGATGCTTTGTTGATAGCAATTTCAGTTGAGGCAACTTTTAAAGTTCTTAAAAAATTTATGGAAATTAAAAAACCTATTTTAGTTGAAAAGCCAGTTTCAATATCTAGTGATTTAATAAACACCATTAAATTGAATTCAAATTTTGTACAAGTAGCTTACAATAGAAGATTTTATAGTAGTGTCAACTATGCTAAAAATTTTCTAAGTAAAAACTCCAATTGTCATATTAAGATGTATCTTCCTGACAAAATTGATTTTAACATACCTAAAAAAGATCAAGATTATTTTAGCGTCAAGGAAAATTCTGTCCATGGATTAGATATATTAAATTATCTTATCCCTAATTTGCAATTAGAATATGTTGAAGAATATACTCAACCAAATAATTCTTATGGGAAAATTGCTTTTTTAAGGTCTGATATTGGACATAGATGTATGGTCTTTTTTAATTGGAATGCACCTTCAAATTTTTCTTTAGAAATAAATAGCTTGCCATATAAGCTTGAATTAAGACCATTTGAAAAATTTTCTCTTTTCAAAGGAATGGAAGTTATTGAGCCATCTCAAGATTACCCAGTAAGACAGTATGTTCCAAAAATAATTGAAAGTGGAAATGTTTTTGAAAAAACAAAAGACTTTAAACCTGGTTTTCTAGAACAAAGTTTTTCTTTTTTTAATTTAGTTAACGGAAAACAAAGTAATATATCTGCAACACTTTATGATGCTTATAATGCTACAAATTTAGCCAATAAAATTTTAGATTTTAATTGTACTTAACTTTACTAATTGTTTTTATATACTTCTTTAATTTTTTCACTATCACCCTTTTTTAAGATAAGTATTTTATTTTCTTTTGTTACAATTATCAAATCTTTTACGCCAATTAGAATAATTTCTTTGTCATCAGATGATATATAATTATTTGTAGAATCTAATTGAATCAATTTTTCATTATGATTTTTTTTTAAGAAGTCCAAGTTAGATATAGTATCCCATGAACCAATGTCGGACCATGCAGTATTTAGAAGTGAAACAGATTTAGATTGTTCTTTTTCAAGAACTGACTTGTCAATACTTTCTGATCTAGTTTTATTTAAATATGAACTTCTTAAAATTGTTTCACAAGAATTAATTATTATTTTATTTTGCCAAGTTTTTTTACAACAATAATATATATCAGATGCATGTTTTTTTATAGATGAAAGTAATTCTATCGTATTACCAATAAATATACCTGAGTTCCAGAAAATGTTATCTAATAAAATTAGACCATTAGCTGTTTTTTGATCTGGTTTTTCAATAAAACTCTCTATTCTTTTAATATCTTGTCTACCTTCAGCATTAATATAACCATAACCTGTTGCAGGGTAATTTGGCTTTATCCCTAGTAAAGACCAAACAAAATTTTTCTTAGACAAAATAATATTTAAAATATTTTTTTTAAAAGCTATGTTATCTGATATATAATGATCACTCGGCATAATGACTACATTATTTTCACTTCCTCTTTCATTCGCAGAAATAAGACCAAACATAATAGCAGCTGTTGTGTTTCTTCCTACTTCTTCTAGAATAAGGTTTCCTTTTAATTTATACTTTTTGAGTGATTTTTCTATATGATCTTTATGTTCCTTAGAAGCAATAATTATTGGTATTTCATCAGTTAAGGTTTTAGACCTTTCTAAGGTTAAATCAAAAAGTGTTTTGTCATCAAAAAAATTTATAAATTGTTTAGGTTTCTTCTTATCAGAAATAGGCCATAGTCTTGATCCACTGCCGCCACATATTATTAATGGAATTATTTTTTTTACCAATTTAATGAAACTTTCTTATAAAGAATAATATAGGCGATAGGCATAATTAAAATAAAAATAATAGTTGCAAAAACATACTTATAAACCATTACTGCTATTATGCTTGTAGATAATGGATAAAACCATAAAATTACACTTGTGATTGAATTTCTATGGTTTTCCAGTATCATTTTTTTTGATATTCTTCTTGAAATATTTCTATAAATTAACATGTGTAAATGCACTCTATCAGGTTTGCTTGGATGATGGCCTTTTCTTCTAATTTTTCTATATATTGAAAATAATGTTTCTGTTATTGGGTATATACAAACAAGAAAACTCAACCATGCAGAAATATCTGGGTTTCTTGAAGGCAGGATAATAGCAATCGATGATAGTAAAAAACCTCCAAAATATGCACCAGCATCACCCAAAAAAATATACCCAAATGGAAAATTAATAATGAAAAACCCCATAAAAATAACAATTGAGGTGATTGATAAATTAAAAATTAAGTAGTCTCCTATTTCCCAACCAATAAATGCAAATGCTGAAAACATTATTATGAGTGATCCACTAGCTAAACCATGAAAACCATCTATGATATTTATAGAATTTACAATGCCTGAAATAGCAAAACTCGTGAAAATTAACGAAACAAAATAAATTGAAAGTAAGTTATCTATATTTAAAAAGTCTATATTCTTAATACTATATCCTGTTAAAAGAACAAAAAGAATTCCAGAAACAAAAGCTGATAACAAACGATTTCTTGGATTAATGTTTTTATATAAATCTTCTAAAATACCTACAAAGAAAATAGGAGTAGAGGAGACAACCAAAAGCAAATAAACTTCTTTATATTCAGAGGCAACTATAGAACTAAAAATAAATGCTAAAAATATAGCTAAACCACCCAACCTAGGTGTAGGAGCGTTATGAAATTTTTGAACACCCTCTAAATTATCAATATATTTATTTCCTAATAGTCTATTTATGTAAATGATAGAAATAGATAAAATAGCTGAAAGAATTAAGATTAAGATTAAGAAAAATATGTTCATTAATTTACAAGTCAGTTTTGTGTTTCATTTGCAGAGTAATATTTAATAGATCTTTTTATCATTATCGAGAGAAAAACATATAAACATATATAAATAATGAATGAATAAATAACCCCATAATAAATTCTAGGATATGATCCATTTATACTCAAACAATATATTCCAGGTAGCGAACTCAAAATTAATATAATAAAACCACTTATTGAATTGATAAGTTTTAGATTGAAGTTGAGCTTAAAACTTAAATATGAGTACAATAAGGAATGTAAATGGAGTTTATCTGACTTAAATGGAGATTTCCGATTAATTAGTCTCCTTAGGACACTAAAAGTAATATCTGAGGCAGGATAAATGATTATTAAAAATACTGCCCATGGTGAAAAATCTATATGATGTTTTACAATTAATACACCAGACCATCCAATCAAAGTGCCCAAAAAATATGATCCAGTATCGCCTAAAAATACTTTGCCAGTAATAAGATTAATAAGTGAAAAACCTAAAAAAATATATGCGGTAATTTTAAGGAATTCTTTAAAACCCTCAAAATAAACATCCCCTAATAAAATTGTAAAAATTAAAAGTGTGATGGCACCAAGACCACTTGCAATACCATTTAAGCCATCGATAAAATTCCATGCATTACATGTAACTAAAATACCAATTGCCGTAAAAAATGTTCCTAGTATTGAATACTCAAACATACTATTTATGATGCTTATTCCAATATTAGTGAGCGCACTTTCACTGAAATAAACAAGTGAAAAAGATGTAAAAAAAATAAATAAAAACCTTCCTTTTATCGAAACATTTTGAAAGATATCTTCAATTGTAGAAATTATTATCATAGGTATAAATATTAATAAAATAGTTGGAAACTCTTTAAAAATATTTGAAAAATAACATAAAAATATAATAAATATTATATTAATTATACCACCAATTCTTATTGCTGAAGAAACATGAGTAGTTTGAATTTTGTCACAAGAGTCATATCCAAAATTAAAATATTTAATCCAAAATTTTGAAAACAAAAATGTTCCAAAAAAACCAAGCATTAAACTATATATTTCTAAATTATAACTAAGCATGTATTAATTTACTTTAAAAAGTATTTAATTTTTTTTCCCACATAAATGAGTCTTCTATAATTTCGTCTAATGAATTGTGCTTTGCTTTCCAGCCAAGTGTTTTGATACATAGTTCATTATTTGCAACGAGAAATTCTGGGTCACCAAGTCGTCTTGGTTTAATATAAGTTTTAAAGTCTTTTCCAGAGATTTCTTTTACTTTATTAATAACTTCCAAAACTGAAAATCCAACACCATAACCACAATTTAATATTTTTGATTTACCACCATTTAATAAATATTCTATTCCGAGCAAATGCAGTTCAGATAAATCTGAAATATGAATATAATCTCTTATACAAGTCCCATCAAAAGTTGAGTAATCATTACCAAATATGCTAATGCTTTCTCTTTTTCCACAAGCAACTTCACATGCAATTTTTATTAAATGGGTTGCCGGATCTTTAATTTGACCTGTCCTTAATTTCTTATCAGCTCCTGCTACATTAAAATATCTAAATACTAAACTTTTAAATTTGAATTTACTAGATACATCTTTTATGAGATCCTCTAAAATTAGTTTGGATGATCCATATGGACTTTTGGGTTCCTTATAAGCATCTTCTTTAATAGGTATTTTTTTATCAGAAAATCCATAGACTGCTGCCGTTGAAGAAAAGATGAAGTTTTCAACATTCGCATTTATACATGATTTCATAAATATAATAGATTTAGAAATATTATTATCATAATATTTTAAAGGATTTATCATTGATTCCTCTACCTCAACACTACCTGCGAAGTGAATCACTACTTTAGGAGCAATTTTTTTTAGTAACTCAGTAATTTTGAGTTCAAAACCAATATCTAATTCATATATTTTTGCTTTTGGTGGTAAAAGTGACCAGGATCCCGTTGAGAAATTATCAACTATATGAACTTCATACCCCTCATCAAGTAATAGATTTGCTACACAACTTCCTATGTAGCCAGCTCCACCAGTAATTAAAATTCTCATAAGATACTTATATCCGTTTAATCATTCAACAGATTGTCAATACCAGCTAAAGTTACTGTAAGCTGATATATGACCGATGTAATAGCCGAAATCTTATCAATAGTAGAACCTAATTGTATTCTTCTTGGGACAACAATAGTTGAACCAGGCAATAAGTTGTTAGAAGGTGACCAAATTCCACTCTTTTCTTGTGCTTGACCGTTAGGTAAAATAATAAAAACTTTTTTATTTTCCGCTAAATCAGTAAAACCTGCTGCTTTTTTAATATAGCTGTTAACATTGCTTTTGGGATCCCACAGAATAGAACCTGGTGACATAACTTCACCTATAATGGTGATAGAATTTGGTCTTTTAGGTATAAATATTTTATCACCAGAATTAACTAATGTATTTTTTAGTGCATTTAAATTATCGAATTCACCTATTACTCTTCCAATAGGGTCAAATTGACTTGCTGATATTATTAATTCTCTTAAAGCAGGAATATCTGTTAAATTTACTCTATTTGAAGAACTTTGGGTTTCCAGGGCTACTAATACTGCTTTTTCAAGTTCTCTTTTTAATCTTTTAATTGAAGCCTTTTCTCTCTTTTGTTCAGATACTCTAGTAAACACCAGACCTTTAAGATAAGCATTTTCGGTTAAACCTCCACTTCTTTTTAAAATGCTAAAAATTGTATCACCATTCATTACCCTGTATTTTCCTGGCTGATTAACTGCACCAGAAATTAGAACTAAACCGGCTGCCAGGTCATTTTTAACTTTTGTAAATCTAATCTGTGAACCTGGTATAATTTTTGTTTTATACGAATTATTTAAGTTAATAGATTCTGATTTTAAAATAAAGTTTCTATTTTCATCTTTATAAGGATAAATAATTTCAGCTCGGTTATTGCTTTCATTACTAAGACCACCAACAATTTCAATTATTTTTGACAAAGATAACGAACTGGCTACTAAAATTTGACTTGGTTCAATTACAGCTCCCTCTATGCTTACAGACAAACTTCTAACTAATTCTTTCATATCACCAGATATTAAAGGCAAGTTTGATTTATCATTAAACTCTATCTCGGGTGTCTGAACAGCATCGTTGTCAGAAAACTTAATAAATAAATCTTTAATTTCAGTCTTATTATATATATTTACAATATCACCTGGTTTTAAATTTAGGTCTTGAAGACGGTTTATTACATCATATGGTGAGAATGGGATTAAAGAAGCTTCTTTATATGAAAGGTCTTTTCTTTCAATAGTAGCAAAAAATAGATACGCATCATTACGAAGATCAGAAACAGAATTTAAAAAACTACTTAGTTTAAAATTGGGTCTATAACTAAGTTTTCTTTTATTTTCAAAAGATCCTTTTAACTGAATTTGAGATTTTTCGTAATTAATTGAATTTACATAAATAGTGCCACCAGGATAAATAAAATTTGAATTTTGAAGATCTGGATACAAATTTGAAACTTCAATATTATTCTTGTCCGCATCATTAGAGAAACCTCCAGTAAAATCAATCATCTCTATTATGTTAACATATTGGCCAGATATGTATGTTCCAGGTGATTTTACGCTGCCATCAACCTTGATAATCAATGATTTAACAAGATTAATAAAATTACTACATAAAGTATGGTTTTTTTGGAACCTCTGATTTAAAAAATTACAAAGATTTTTTTGTTCTGTATATCTATAAGTTTGATTTTTTGACAGCAGCTTGTCACTGGAGCTCTTTTCATTTTCTCCTAAGATTTCGTTTGATATGTTGTCTGATAGATTTAATTCTTCTAATATATTATTGTTAGAAGGATTAGCTGGTACTTTAATTTCACTAGATGAAAAACTTAGGCTTTCATTTTCATCAAATTCATCCTCAATTTTGAATGTTTCTTTCTCAATATTATTGATTTTATCGTTTTCAATATTATTGATTTTATCGTTTTCAATAAAAGAATTATCATCCACAATCTGATCAATAGAGTTTTTAATTGAATTGATGCTGTCAGTATCAAAGAACGTTACAATGTCTGACTTTTGTAATTCTAGATCTTCATAACCCATAGTAATCAGTGAAGGGTTAAATGGAATTATCTCAGTAATTCCTGATCTTTTGGCTTTTCTAATTATAGTTGCGAAAAAAGGATGTGTATTAAAATTAAAAAGATTTTTATTTCTTAATAAATCACTCATTTTTCTATTATTGGAAACTTCAAAGAATTTTGTATAACCAGTTGAATCTTCAATACGCAGTAAATCTGCACCTACATCTATAATTTTTCTATTCGTTGAAATTTTATAATTTAATGTTAGACCTCCACTAAACTTTATCAAGTCTTCTATGTCACCATCGTCTTTATATTCATAATTGCTATCTTCAGTGCTTTGATCTCTTTGTTCTAAAAATCTATCATTTATTAGATAAAGTCCAGGTTTCTCAACCAAACCTTTAACATATTTAAGGTTATTAAATATTGATATTAGAATACTGGAATTTCTAAATATTTCTGGAATTTTTTGACAATCAAAACGTTCTCCATCTTTAGTTTTATTGACTTCTTTTTCTTTTACCTCATCATCTAAAAAATCTGCGATTGTGACATCCTGACTCATTTCACTATCTAATACTGTTTCACCTAAGCTATTATAAAATTCTGATATATAGGAGTAAGCTTGATAATCGGAGTTTTTTGAATGAATGGTTTTAGAGAACTCATATAAGGGTTTACATTTCAAGGCATCTTTTTCTTTTTTGAAAACGGATCTCATGAAGAAAGATGATAAAAAATTTATATCTGCATTTGATAGAAAATAAATCTTGTCTCCAGAAAGAAATTTAGGGTCAGATTTACCCCTAAAAAATTTGTTGAGATTCCTTATCAAGTATTCTTTTCTTTGGCTATCTTTATTAAATCTTTCAACAATAATTGAGAATCTATATGTATCATCATAAAATATACTATCAGAAAATATTAGTTTTGATAAAGTTTTGTATTTATCAAAGGGATAAATACCTTTATTCCTTACATGGCCAGATAAAATTATATTTGGTTGTGGAGAGTTTTTGTCAGGAAATGATGTGACTATATCACCGTTTTTTAAAAAATCGGTTTTTGATACTTCTGATAAATGGTCTAAATCGTTATTATAATCCAATCTATTTATACTAAGAAAAGTTTTTCCTGGAACTTCATAATTACCAGCAAATTTAACTAAATCTTCTACTCTATCTTTATTTTCAAGTATTTCAAATATTCCATTTTTTTTAAAAATACCACTAGCTGCTACAGTTTTACCAATAACTGGAACTATTATACGTGTGTTATTCTTAATTAATGCTCTGCTTGGTAAATTTGAGGACC
>CABYVI010000023.1 GCA_902522415.1 uncultured SAR116 cluster alpha proteobacterium
TTTCTTAAATTCTCAAAATAACCAACCTCATCTTCATCACTCATAAAAGTATTTCCATGCTTACCTATAGAATCTAGAAATGCATGCATCGCCTGAGTTGTTTTTTCAGAGATCAAACCTAAAGATGCTTGATTTAAATATGTATAATTTTCTAAAGTTCTGTAATTTGACCTAAAGGATAATGATTTTATCATAAATTTTAAAATCTAATTGAAATTACATTCTACAAATCCAAAATCTCCAAAATCAGCATAAAATTTATCCCCTTTCCTAGCTTCTATTGGTCTAATAAATGAACCAGAAAGAATTATTTCCCCAGGGCTTATTTTCTGATTATATTTAGATAACCTCTCAACTAACCATATGATGCCAGATACAGGATCATCTAGAACACCAGCACCTAATCCAGTTTCTTCAACTTCACCATTCCTATAAACAATTGAGCCTACATACCTAAGATCAAATTTATCGGGCTTATGCTTTTGAGTACCGCTTACAATACCTGCATTGGCTGCATTGTCAGATATTGTATCAAAAACAGTTCTAAATTTACCTGAAGAAATATCTTGTCTATCAATTCTTGTATCAAGAATTTCGAGTGATGGAAAAACATATTCAGTTGCAGAAATTACATCTTCACGGCTAACCTTACCCTCTAAAGTTTTATTTATACAAAAGGCAATTTCTGCCTCTATTCTTGTTTGAATAAACCTATCAGTTGGAATATTTTCTCCACTCTCAAAAAACATATTATCAAATAAAATTCCACTATCAGGAATATCTATTTTAAGTGCATCTTGCATTGCTTTAGAGGTAAGTCCAATTTTCCAACCCCATATTTTTAGACCAGAATTTAGCTTTAATTTTACTAAAGCGTCCTGAATTTTATATGCATCTTCCATATCAATATTTTCATATTGAATAGATAGTAGGCCTATTCTTTTTTTATCTTTTTCAGCATTAAAAAGATTTAGTGCTGCTTCCTTTATTTGCAAATCTGTAAGTGGCATTATTCATCTTCAACAGTGTTTAACAAAGAACCTATACCCTCAACTTCAACTTCAATTTTATCACCAGGCTTTAGAAATTTTGGGGGATCAAATCGAGCTCCTGCACCAGTAGGTGTTCCAGTTACAATAATATCACCTGGCATCAGTGTTGTAAAAGTTGATATATAATTAATTTGTTTTGGAATGTTAAAAAGCATTCTACTAGTTCGGTCATCCTGACGTATTTCATCATTAACTTTGGTTACCAAGTGTATATCTTCTAATTGGCTTTTATCCTTAAAAGGTATTAAATGTGGGCCCATTGCACCTGACTTTTCAAAATTCTTACCTTGTGTGACATTGAACTTGGCATGACGCACCCAATCTCTGATTGTGCCCTCATTACAAATTGTAATTGCTGCAATGTAGTCATATGCTTGTTTTTCAGCTATATGCCTGCCTGACTTTCCAATTACTATTGCAACCTCACCTTCATAGTCTAGTTGTTCTGAAATTTTTGGCCTTATAATAGATGAATTATGACCGACAAAAGATCTAGGGAATCTAACAAATAGTGACATATTTTGTGGTGTATTCTGACCATCCTTATACTCTTCATTCCTGTCAGGATAATTAATTCCAACGCAAATTATTTTTTCAGGATTCGTAATTGGAATATTATAATTAAAGGATCCAATTGGGTGGATTAACTCAGTACCATTTATAGAGTTAATTAACTTATCAAAGCCATTGTTTTTGATAACTTCAATTAGTGACGGCCATTCTGAAAATTTATTTGATAATTCAATAACTCCTTTATCAGTTTCAACACCATATAAATCTTTATTATCTATTCTGATTGATACAAACTTATTTGACATTAAATTCTCCAATTTTTAGGGTGCAACTATTGGTTGAGCTTTTAGAGAAGGCTCTTGAGGATTAATATTACTAAAATGACTTCCTTCCTCAAACCATGACTTGGGGGCTGGTGCTCCCCATAGAGTTTGCCTTTGAGGGTCTTTTAAATCCCACATTATGGGTTCATGATCAGTATCTAATGTTTGGTAATCAGAACAATAAATTTCTGTTCTATGTCCATCAGGGTCACGAATATATAAAAAGAACGCATTTGAAATTCCATGCCGTCCAGGCCCTCTTTCAATATTTGAAATATAACCAGAAGTTGACATTACATCTAATAAATCAATTATATTCATAGGTGTTGGAACCCAGAAGGCAACATGATGTAATCTTGGACCTAAACCATTAGTAAAAGCGATATCGTGAACAGTTCCTTTTCTATGCATCCATGCAGCCCATAATTTTTTTGTTTTTTCATCCTCTGTATACTCTGTTACTCTAAAGCCTAAATCGGAATAGAACTCTACACTCTCATCTACATTTGTAGAAAAAACATTAAAATGGTCAATACGAAGCGGTTTAACACCATTATATAACTTATATTTTTGATGTATTGTAGGCAACCTATCCATTTTATAATAAAACTCTATAGGGATTCCATGAACATCTTTTGTTAGTAATGTTTTTCCTTGGAAAGGTCTTTCAACCCATGAAGTAGAAATATTTTTTGTTTCAAAATAATGCTGAGCTTTATCAAGTTGCTCTTCATCAAATACTTTATAACCAAGAACGTTACACGAAGGTATATCTGATTTTTTTAAAATTACACAATGATGACCTCTTTCCTCCATACCTCTTAAGTAAATAAAGTCATTATTTTTTTCAGTTACTTGCAATCCTAGTATATCAACATAAAAAGCATAACTTGCATTCAAGTCTTTTACGCCTAATTCTATGTGACTAAGTCTAGATATATTAAAATGTGGATATAAGTTTTTTTCTGGTAAAGGCATTAAAATTTCTTTCTTTTTTAGGCTTACTTTCCAAGTTTGGGGATAGAGTGATGTCCTGTTGCAAATCCAATATGTTTTTGTTCCATGTAAAATTCAAATGACCAGTCACCACCGTCTCGACCAATACCACTAGATTTAACTCCACCAAATGGAGTTGGCAAGTGTCTTACATTTTCTGAATTAACCCATATCATTCCAGCTTCTAAAGAATCAGAAAATCTCAAAGCTCTTGATAGGTCATTTGTCCAGATATATCCTGTTAGGCCATACTCAACATCATTAGCAATTTTTAGAGCTTCATCTTCATTATCAAAAGTGATTGCTGTTAAAACTGGTCCGAAAATCTCTTCCTGAGATATCCTCATATTAGATTCTGCATTTCTAAATAATGTTGGTGGGACAAACCAGCCTGGTCCTTCATTAACTTTACCGCCGACTGCAATTTTTGCCCCATCTTTCTTTGCAATATCAAAATATGAAACAACTTTATTAAAATGATTTTCACTTATAAGAGGACCAACTTCAACATCAGGATCCAATGGATTTCCAACTTTAATCTTTTTTACACGTTCAATTAGTTTATTTAGAAATTTTTCTGAGATGTTTTTTTGAATTAAAAGTCTACTTGAAGATGTGCATCTTTCACCATTGAGTGAGTAAATCATAAAAATTACGGCGTCTAGAGCACGATGAAGGTCCGCGTCATCAAAAACAATAACTGGGTTTTTACCACCTAACTCAAAATGAACACGCTTTAAACTATCAGCACCTTGTTTCATAATTGATGATCCAGTTTTTGATTCTCCTACAAATGCAATTGCTTTGATATCTTTGTTTTCAGTCAAAGCTACACCTGCCTCTTCTCCTAAGCCGTTTACAAGGTTCCAAACTCCAGGTGGCAAACCAGCTTCTTGTGAAATTTCATGAAGTATTTGAGCAGTTACTGGTGATAATTCTGCAGGTTTATGGACGATTGTACAGCCCGCTGCTAATGCAGGTGCAATTTTCCATGTAGAAAGCATAAATGGAGTGTTCCATGGGGTTATGATACCTACTGGACCTATTGGAACTCTTTTAGTAATATTCAATAAAGTACTAGATGGTAGGGTTAATCCATCTTGGGCAGAAATCGCCTTATCAGCAAAAAATCTAAAATTTTCAGCTCCTCTTATTGCAGCTTTTGACATAAATCTAATCGCTTGACCTGTATCCCAACATTCACATAAAGCAATCTCATCGGCCCTTTCAACAATCTTGTCAGCAATTTTATGAAGTATTTTTTTCTTCACCGCTGGATTTGTCTTTGACCAACCTAAAAAGGCTTCCTTTGATGAGGTTGCAGCCTCATCAATATCAATAGAATTACTCTTAACAACATCACAAATAAAAGTTTCATCAACAGGAGAGTGATTAGGAAATTTTTTTCCAGAAACTGATTCTTTTGAAATTCCTCCTATATTATTTAAAACACCTTTCTCTTTTATAATACTTAAGTGTTTTTTTAATTTATTTGTATTCTCAGCAATATCATACATCTTTATCTTCTTTCATATAGTTTGGTATAGAGTTTATTTTAGGGCTAAGCTCTGGGTCAATATTTCTCATCTCCATAGATAATGCAAAAGGATAATTATCTAATATTGGTTTTAAAAAGTTTTTTGCCGCTTCAAAGATATGCTGTGTTGCTTTTTTTCTTATTTCTATATCTCGACCTTCTCTTAATCTAACTGAAATATCTAAAAAACCATTTTCAGGATTATCATCTGCTATTGAATAGTGATTACAACCAATAGCCCTAACCCTAATACCTTTTGTTGGGAATACGCCAGTTTCTATACCCGCTAATCTTAGAGTATTGCAAAACTCCTTGATATCTATTTTTTTTTCTAAATTTGAGGAATACTCAATTGAAAAATGTGGCATATTAACTACCTATCTCTTGTTTATAAATTTTTTCCTCCATCAATAACAATTCTTGTCCCAGTTGCAGTTTTTAAGTGTGTTATGCATCCAATAATTGCTAGAGCAACATCTTCCGGCTCAACAACTTTTTTTAAAGGTGTTTTTTTAGCTAATTCTTCTAATGCATCTCTATCTCTGCCTTGAACAAAATCTGTAGCAACAGCTGCCGGTGAAACACATAGAAATCTTATTTTTGGCCCAAAAACTCTTGCTAGAGACATTGTCATTGTATCAAGGGCAGCCTTCGATGCACAATAAGCAATGTTACTACCAGAACCTGTAAATGCGGAAATTGAAGAAACATTAATAACAACAGCTTCACTGCTTTTTTCTAACAATGGCATTAATGATCTAATAATTGAGTATGGACCTCTAGCATTTGCTATTAATATTTGATCGAAAGTTTCTATATCTAACATTTCTATATCTTTATGGGGTATTGGTTTTGTAAACCCAGCAGAATTAACAATAATATCTAACCTACCATATTTTTCTTTTATTTTATCTGCTAAAGACGCAGTAGTTTTATGGTCTTCTAACTTTATTTGAAAAGTCGTGTGATTATTTTGTGGTAATTTGTCTAGAATATTTTTAGCTCTATCTTTCCCATTATAGT
This sequence comes from uncultured SAR116 cluster alpha proteobacterium, assembly GCA_902522415.1. Taxonomy (GTDB): domain Bacteria; phylum Pseudomonadota; class Alphaproteobacteria; order Puniceispirillales. Next base: position 5,445 of record CABYVI010000023.1, read on the forward strand.
AGCCAATGATAACAGTTGCACCTTTATCAGCCAACATTTTGACAGTTGAAAGTCCTATACCATTGCTTCCACCCGTTACTAATGCAATTTTTTTTTCTAATTTATCGTGCGCCATAAAATACTCTCAAAATTGATACTAATTATTCATTCCAAATTTTATTTGAAGTTTCTATAACTAATTCTAATTTTCTTTTTTGGTCATCAAATGAAATTATATTACCTTCTTCCGTTGAAGAAAATCCACATTGTGGTGCGACGCCAAGCTGATTTATGGATACATATTTTGAAGCTTCTTCAAATTTTTCTTCCAAAAATTCTACTGTTTCTAGTTTACCTTTTTTAGTTGTAATAAAACCTGGAAAAACTCTCTTATTCCCTTTTGGAAGATATTTTAGGGGCTCAAGACCTCCAGATCTTTCATCATCATATTCCATAAAATAAATATCTAAATCAATCTTATTAAATACTGCATCAACAGCTGGATCATATGCTCCTTGAGCTGCGTAGTTAGATTTAAAATTTCCTCGACATAAGTGCATGCCTATAACCATGTCCTCGGGTCTTTCTTTAATTGCTTCATTTAACATCCATGCATATTTCTCAATTAAAACATCAGGATCTTCGCCAAATTTTGTTCTAGTTGACCTATGATTTGGATCACATAAATACGCAAAAAATATATCGTCCATTTGTAAGTATCTACAACCGATACTATAAAATTCTTTAACAGCTTTTTTATAGGCTTGAGCTATATCATAAAATAATTTTTCATTATCCACATACTCTTTTGGATATATATCTTTGGGAGTTGTTCTAAAGTGACAACAACTTGGTCCCGGTATCGCTATTTTTGGGACAACTTTTGTATTTTTTAATACAAATTTAAAATGTTCTAGCATTGGATGATCAGATGGAAAATCAATTTTACCTTTTATAACTGGGAAAATAGGTCTTAGTTTTGCACCAGAAAACTGAACCCCACTCTCTCTTTCTTCAAGCTCGAAACCATCTAAGCCCTCCAAAAAATCATAATGCCAGAATGACCTTCTAAATTCTCCATCAGTAACAACTTTAAAACCCAATTCTTCTTGAAGTTTTATTGCTTTTATTATTTCATTGTCTTCAACAGATTTTAGCTCTGTTAAACTTGCAGTTTTTTTTTCAAAATGCTTATATCTAGTATCCTTTATGTTTGCCGGCCTCAAAAGACTGCCAACATGATCCGCTCGAAAAAGAAGTTTTTGATGCATTCAAGTTCCCAACATTAATCCAAATCAAATATAATTTATAATAAGAATTATTTCTATTATCTTTGAATCAATTAAACAATATAAAAGCAAAGTTTGAATTAAAAAATAAAAAGGATTACTTTATAAATAAAACTATCTAAAAAATTTAATAAGGTTATCAATTAATTATTTTGAGAAAGAATGTCTGATATACAAAACTCCATTCCAATTTTAGAAAAAAGAAAACTTCAAGCCGAAGTTGCTAAATCTATTTTTGATGAAATGAAAAAAGAATTTGGTGATAAAAAAGCTAGACAGATACTTAAAAATGCAATTATCAAAAATGCAATTGGTGAAGGAATAAAATTCAGAAATGAAATAGATAGAAAGCTATCAAAGGAAACATCTACCATTGATAGGTTTATTGAAGTGTTTGAATTATGGAAGACTGGTGGTGCACTTGAAATACAAGAATTGAAAAAAACAAGCAAACAATATGACTTTAATGTCACAAGATGTAGATATGCTGAAATGTACAAAGAGATGGGATTAGAAGATATAGGGCAATTATTATCATGCAATAGAGATTATAATTTTACTATTGGATTTGACAAAAAATTGGAACTTGTTAGGGAAAAGACTATAATGGAAGGCCATAGCTGTTGTACATTTAGGTATAGCAATAAATAAATTATAAGTGAAAAGAGAAAATGCTCGACCAAAAAGAAGTTAACAAATTTAGATTTAATCAAATCCAAAATCAAAAAATTCTAGTTGGAAGTAATTGGGTACCTTCTAAATCTGGTCAAACTCAAAGTATTATAAGCCCAATAGATGGTAAGGAAATTTCTAAACTCCAAGTTTGTGATCATTTAGATGTTAATGATGCTGTTCTATCAGGAAGGAAAACCTATGAAAGAGGGGATTGGTCTAATATGCCCCCTATTAATAGAAAAAAAATAATACTCAAAATTGCTGAATTGATTGAAAAAAATATGCTTGAACTTGCTGTTTTAGGAGCAAGAGATAATGGAACAGAAATTAATATGGCTCTTAAAGCAGAACCTGGATCTGCAGCTGGAACTTTTAGGTATTATGCTGAAGCAATTGATAAAATTTATGGCGAAATCTCTAATACCTCAAATAACTTCCTTGGTCTAATTCACAAAGAACCCGTAGGAGTAGTAGCTGCGATTGTTCCGTGGAATTTCCCTCTAATGATAGGCGCATGGAAAATAGCTCCAGCTCTAGCTATGGGCAACTCTGTTGTTATTAAACCCTCAGAAGCAGCATCCTTATCACTTTTAAAATTAGGTGAAATATGTCTTGAAGCAGGATTGCCTCCGGGGACCTTAAATATTGTTACTGGAAATGGAAGAATTACAGGTCAAGCACTTGCGTTACATATGGATGTGGACGTATTGACATTTACAGGCTCTGGAACAACTGGGAGAAAGCTTTTAGAATATTCAGCTCAATCAAATATGAAAAAAGTATACCAAGAGCTTGGGGGCAAATCACCCAACATTGTTTTTGCTGATACAGAAAATTTAGAGGAAGCAGCTAAAGTTTCTACTATGGGAATATTTCGAAATTCAGGTGAAGTTTGTGTTGCTGGTTCACGTTTGTTAGTTGAGAAAGAAATCCATAATGAGTTTTTAGGTATGGTTTATAAATTTACTAAAAATTTAAAAATTGGTGATCCATTAGACTTAAATAATGATATTGGAGCAATTAACTCTTTAAGCCAATTAAAATCTGATCTTGATTTTGTTGAAAAAGCAAAATCTGAAGGTGGGAAGATTGAAATTGGTGGGAATAGAGTTCTTGAAGATAGCGGTGGATTTTATATGGAGCCAACAATTATCTCATCTGTAAAACAAGATACAACTATTTTTCAAAATGAAGTATTTGGACCTGTGTTAACAGTTACGCCTTTTGAGAATGAAAATGATGCAGTTGAACTATCAAATGCTACTGCTTTTGGACTTGCCTCAGGACTATGGACATCTAATCTTTCTAAAGCTCATAGAATGATAAGGAAAATAAAGGCTGGTACAGTTTTTGTTAACACGTATGGGGGTTCGGATAATACTTTACCTCTTACAGGAGTAAAGCAATCTGGTAATGGTTCAGATAAATCACTTCACGCCCTTGATAAGTTTACTGATCTCAAGTCAGTTTGGATGAAAATATAAGTTTTAAAAATTATTGGAGTTAATATGCAACATGAAAATTTTTTAAGAGAGAACAATGCTAGACATTTCTGGCACCCTATGGCCCATCCAGCTGAGATGCTAGAAACGCCTCCAATGATTATTTCTAAAGCTGAAAATGTTGAGGTTCATAATATTGATGGTCAAGTTATGCTTGATGCTGTAGGTGGATTATGGAATGTAAATTTAGGATATAGTTGTGAACCAATAAAAAAAGCAATACATGATCAACTCCATCAAATGCCCTACTGCAATACTTTTAGAGGTATAACCAACGATAAAGCTATTGAATTATCTTATAAACTTAAGGAGTGGTTCCATGCTGATGGTATGGGAAAAGTTTTTTTTACACAAGGTGGATCAGATTCAATTGATACTGCAATGCGATTGGTAAGACAATATTGGAAGGTTAAAGGCAAAATAGATAAAATAAAATTCATATCTTTAAGTAAAGGTTATCACGGAACTCATTATGGAGGGGCGTCACTCTGTGGAGATCCAAGGTTTAGAAGAAATTATGAACCTGGTGTACCAGGAATTTTTCATATACCTGCTCCATACACGTATCGAAATCCATTTGATGAAAGCAACCCAGAAGAGCTCACAAAAAAATGTATTCAAAGTCTTGAGGCGTTAATATCTAGTCAAGGTGCGGACACCATTGCCGCATTTGTTATGGAACCAATTATCGGTTCAGGTGGAGTTATAGTGCCTCATGAGAGTTTCATGCAAAAAGTGAGAAAAATTTGTGATGATAATGAAATATTATTGATCGCTGATGAAGTTATCTGTGCTTTTGGAAGAACAGGAGAGTGGACAGGATCAAGATTATGGGGTGTTAAACCTGATATTATGACAATTGCAAAGGCATTAACAGGTGGATACTTTCCAATGGGCGCAACATTAATGTCTGAAGAAATTTCAGAAACTATCGAAAAAAATAATAATGCCTTGGGAATGCTTGGACATGGATACACAAACTCTGGGAATCCTGTTGGTGCTGCAGCAGCAATCGCAGCTCTTGATGAAACAAATAAATTAAATTTAGCATCTAATGCAAAAACTAGAGGATCTGAATTACTCATGGGTTTTAATCAATTAAAAAACAAGCATAGAACTATTGGAGATGTAAGAGGCAAGGGTCTCATGGCTGCTATTGAATTAGTAGAAGACCCTGAAACAAAGAAACCCGCCTCAAAGGACGTTGTTGCAAAGATTTATAAAACTATTTGTGATGAAGGTGTTTTGGTCAGAGCCTCAGGAAATAACTTTATCATTTCACCATCTTTAATAATCACAAAAGACCATGTTCAAAAAATTGTTACAGCAATTGATAAAGGATTTTCGATCATTTAGTCTAAAGATAAATTTATCTTTTGTTTAAAATATAATCAGCGCCTTTCTCAGCAATCATTATTACTGTAGCATTTGTATTTCCTCTTATGATTTTTGGCATAACAGAAGCGTCAATAACTCTTAAATTTTTTATTGATTTAACTTTAAGGTTTGAATTTAAAACACCTTTATCACCCATACAACAAGTGCCTGAAGCATGATAGCCTAAAAAACTATTACTTTTTATAAAATCCTTAATTTGAGTGTCATTTAGTTTGCTAGTTGGGTTGTTTAAAATATATTTAGAAATGGGTTTTGAAGACATTATTTGCGAAAGTTTTTTTAATGCTTTAACCATGTTTGTTAAATCCATTTCGCTTGCCCATAAAGTATGTTCAATTATTGGTGGGCGCTGAGGATCTTTTGAACTTATATTAACCCTGCCCTTAGTTTCAGGATTAAGAATACACGTTCCTGTTAATATCGCAGGATAATTTGGTAAATGGAACTTAGACAATGGAGAATAATGATATGAAAAAGGAGAAAAATGAACTTGTGCATTTGGTCGGTCAAGTATCTTATTTGTGTTAAAAAATGCACAACATGTTGCTGCAGGTGTACTTATTGGTCCACTACCATTTAATAACCAATTTAAACCGTGTTTTACAATTTTATTGAATTTAAACTCTGTATTATAAGTTGAAATATTTACAGGATATTCACAATAGACACCAGGATGATCCTGAAGGTTTTCTCCTACTGCTTTATTATTAACTTCAACCTTAATATCATTTTTTTTTAAAAGTGAAGCATCTCCAATTCCAGATCTTTGTAGTATCATTGGACTCCCAATTGAACCAGCAGATAAGATTACTTCTCCCTTAGAAATAAAATTTTTAGAAATATTTTTATCAATTATATTGATACCAATAACTTTACTGTCTTTAATAATTAATTTGTTAATTAAAACACCTGAAATTACTTTCAGATTTGATCTTTTAATGATTGGTTTCAAAAAAGCAGATGATGTATTTTGTCTAAGACCTTTTTTTTGAAAAGCTTGCACTTTACCTGCACCAGTCTGCGATATTCCATTAAAATCATTGTTTTTTGGTAAACCAAAACTAGCAGATGCATCTATAAAAGCTTCATTAAGCAAATGGTTGGATTTTAAGTTTGATATATTGAGCAGGCCATTTTGAGAATGATAATTTGAATTTGTTTCTTCATTATTTTCTGATTTTAAAAAATATTTTAAAACATCTTCAAAGTTCCAACCGTCAACTCCAAAGTTTTTCCATTCATTAAAATCATCTTTTTGACCACGTATATAAATCATACCATTTAGTGAGCTACCTCCTCCCCAAACCTTACCAGCGGGCCAAATAGATCTTACGTTATTTCTAGTTTTATCAGGCTGTGCTTGATAACACCAATCAAACTCTTTTTTTCCAAAAACATATGGTTGCAATGCGGGAACTTTGATTTTTATAGATCGATCAGAATATCCAGCTTCTAATAAAAGAACTCTATTATTTTTTACAGCAGACAGCCTGTTAGCTAAAACACATCCTGCCGTACCTGCACCCAAGATTATATAGTCCCATTCAACTTTTTCTAATGACATTTGATCTTACTTGATTAAATATTAAAATGTTTATGATTAGGATAGTATAATTACAATTTAAAAAAAATAATAGATAATGATATGCTAGATAATATAAACTCACTTCTTGAAGAAAATAAAAAATTAAAGTTTGTTTCAGTTTGTTTTGTTGACCCTCTTGGCCAACTTCGAAGTAAGTTAGTGAATGTGAATAAAGTCAAAAATTCAATTGAAAAAGATGGCACTGGATTTACAATTGCATTACCTTCTCTGGCTTTAGGATATTGCGATACTCAGATAGAGATTTCAGGCTTTTCATCATTAAAAGATAGTTTCGGAGATATTGCAGCAAGAATTGATGTTAGTAGTTTTAGAGTTTTACCCTGGGCGGATGAAAGCCAAAACTTATTATGTTTTCTTGAACTTGAAAATGAATATTCTAACTTTTGCAGTAGAAGTATACTAAAGAAAATTTTAAAAGAGAATAATAGTAAAAATGTATTTCCTCGATTTGGTATTGAACTAGAGTTTACACTTTTAGATGAAAGTTCAGGCTCAATTATTGAAAAAAATTTTAATAACCTTGAAACATCTACTAAAGGCAGCTCTTACAATTTATTGCAAAGACAAAATTCCCAAAGTGAACTTTATAATGATTTTGTTAATAATTCAAAAAAAATGAATATAGAAGTTGAATCTTGGCATGAGGAAATGGGAGCTGGCTTTATGGAAGTTGCATTATTATCTGGCAAAGGGATCAAAACAGCTGATGATACAATTTTAATTAAGCATCTAATTAAGCAGACAGCATTACGCCATGGCAAATTAGCAACATTCATGGCAAGGTGGAGTAATTCAGCAGACGGACAAAGTGGGCATGTTCACATTTCAATAGAAAATGAAAATAAAGAAAATATTTTTACAAATAATAAATTAGATTTGGAGCATTTTATTTTTGGCCTACAAAAATTTACACCTGAATTAATGCTTTTATTTGCTCACAATTCTAATTCATATAAAAGATATCAGCCTGAAATATTTACACCTATTAAAAATAATTGGGATTGGGATAGTAGAAAAGTTGCTTTTAGAGCTATAAAGGGAATGAATACTAGAGTTGAAAACCGAATTCCAGGAGCTGACTCAAACCCGTATTTAACCATTGCAGCGACTATTGTTTCTGGATTAGAAGGCTTGCAAAGTAAAAATTTAAAAGTTGAACCAAAAATAATTGATTTACCCAAAAATATAGTTGAGGCTTCAAATAAGTTAAATAAATCAAAAATAGCGGAAAAATACTTTTCACAACAGTTTATAAAATTTTTTAGTGAATTCAGATATAAAGAGTACTTAATCGAAAATACCCAAATCAATGATGTAGAGAAAAAGCACTTGATGGAATTTTCATAAACAATAATATCAAAAGTAATGACTTTACAGTGATACTTTCCACTCTATAAAAATAAGGATCTAAATTGAGTATAAAAAATATTTTATTTATTATGACTGACCAGCTTAGATGGGATTATCTTTCATGTAATGGTCACCCTTTCCTCCAAACACCGAATATTGATAATTTAGCAAAGAGGGGTGTTAATTTTAAAAATGCATTTGTTCAGTCTCCAATGTGTGGTCCCTCAAGAGCCTGCTTTTACACTGGGAGAACAATTTTTAGTAACGGTGTAACCTGGAATAGAGTTCCATTACCAATAGGTGAGTTAACAATAGATGATTACTTGAAACCAAAAGGAATACGAACAGCAGTCGTTGGTAAAACACATATGGAAGCAGATGTTGAAGGCATGCATCGATTAGGTTTAAATAAAGGTACTGAAATAGGTATGGTAATTTCAGAACCTGGATTTGAACCTTATGAAAAAGATGATGGGCTTCATCCTACTCCAGGATATCTTCATAAAAATGAAGCCTTAAATTACAACAAGTGGTTAAATGATCTTGGCTATGAAGGGGTAAATCCTTGGAATGATTATGCAAATTCTGCTGAGGGTGAAAATGGTGAGCTTTTATCTGGATGGAGTTTAAGGAATTCAAGTTTGCCAGCTAGAATTAAAGAAGAGCACTCTGAAACTCCTTATATGACAATGCGTGCCAAGGAATTTATTAGAGAAACTGGAGATAATCCTTGGTGCCTACACCTGTCTTTTATTAAACCACATTGGCCCTATATGGCGCCAGCACCATACCACAAGATGTATGGTAAGGAGAGTTTTGTTCCTGTTTCAAGAAATAATTCAGAAAGGGAAAACCCAAATCCAGTTTATAAAATGTTTATGGAGGAACAGGTGGGTATAACTTTTTCACAACAGGGAACAAGGGAAACAGTATTGCCTGGTTATATGGGTCTAATTAAGCAAATTGATGACCACTTGGGAGATCTTTTTGATTTCCTTGAAAAAGAAGGTAAAAAAGACGAAACAATGATTGTTTTTACTTCTGATCATGGTGACTATTTAGGTGATCATTGGATGGGTGAAAAAGAGTTATTCCATGACGTATCTGTTAAAATACCTTTAATAATATTTGATCCGAGAAAAGAAGCTGACAAGTCAAGAGGTTTGGAGTGCAATGAATTTGTTGAAGCTATAGATTTACTTCCAACTTTTATAGAAGCAAATGATTTAAATATACCAAATTCAAGACTAGAAGGTAAATCACTTATGCCGATAATTAATGGTCAACAGCAGAATCCATTAAGGGAGTATGTTTTCTCCGAATTTGATTATGGTATTTATCCAGTAAGAGAAAAGTTAAATGTTGAAATTAACAATGCTAAAATTTTTATGATTCGAGATAATA
>CABYVI010000024.1 GCA_902522415.1 uncultured SAR116 cluster alpha proteobacterium
TGATGGTGTAGAATTTTCTAATTATGTGGAGTGGTTAAACATTGTCTCTGCCATTACACTTACAAGTTCACCAGCATTATCACTTCCATGTGGCTTTACAGATAAAGGGCTTCCAATTGGGTTACAACTTGTAGCTAGATATAGGAATGAAGGTAACCTTCTTTCTGGGGCTGCATTTATAGAGGAAAATATCAATTTTCAAAACCCTATTCCGATAGATCCCCTAATTTAAGCTTCCATCCCAATGAAATTGCAAGAGTATTGTTTTTTGCATGAAATTAAAATTATCATCAGATAATATAAAAATATAATAATTACCATTATTTGTTTTTATGCTTGATATTCCCTCAAAATTATCAACGATCATTGGTGGTGCGATTGTATCGAGATATATCGGAGTAATTAAATTGTTTTTAATTATATCTTGATATTTAATTAACGAAATCCTAGCCCTTGCACCTTTTATTGGTGTGAAACTTCTCTCAAGCATCAGTATATCTCCAGATGGAAGTTTTGACAGATCTGTTGGCTTGAAAGCGCCACTCTTTTTTACAAAAATTTTACTTAATTTATTTTTGTGAAGTCGAAAACCAACAATTTTTTCATCTGAAGTAACAAGATCTTCTGAAATAAAAATTAATGAATTATCCTTCAAAGAGGTCATTGCTTCTATACCACCATTGTTTGGAAGATCTAAAAGGTTTATTTTATCATATAAAAGTTCTGGAATGCCGTCTATTTTATCATAACTTAATATTCTATGCTTTCTCTCAAAACTAACAATAAATTTTCCATTAAATAATTCTACAGATTCAGCATCAGTAAGAGATTTGCCAGATCGAACTAAATACTTATTTTTCTGATTTTTTAAGTATCCTAATTTAGCATTAGAAATAGATGAAAGTTCCTTATTATCATTGAAAACAAGTTTACCACTAATCCATATCCCCTGATCACCAATCGCCGTAAATTCATAATTATTATCTATTAACAGCCCAGATAATCCTCCAAAGTCTTCATGGTTGCTATTAATTTCAAGACCACTAACATATTCTAAATTTTTTAATAAATGTGATGTACTAGTCGTATCTGAAAAAAGTTCAATTTGTGAGGTCTTTAAATCATTTAATTTTGATGTTTCATAGCCATATGTAACATTGAAACTACAAAATATTGAAAGAATTATTAAACAATAAAAATTAATATGCATAAAAAATAAAAATATAAATATATCACACAATATTTATATTGTATCACTAAATTTAGAGTTTATTTATAATCATATATGGATATGAAGTTAATTTTTATTTACAATGCTGAAAAGGGACCGTTGAACAGTTTTTTAGATTTTCTTCATAAGACTCTTTCACCTAATACATATTCGTGTAATCTTTGTGCAATAACTCATACATTTAAAAAAAGAAAAAAGTGGAGCAAATTTACTGAAAATTTTCACTTGAAAATAGAATTTCTTTATAAAAGTGATTTAGAAAAGAATAATTTATTAATTTATGAAAATGAACTACCCTGCTGTCTTATTGAAAAAAGGAACAAACAAAAAGTATTGATTAATAAAAATGATATGAACACTCTTAGAAGTGAAGATGAACTGATTGAACTTATAAAATTAAAAGTTAATGTTTAATATTATTTTGCATAATCCACAGATACCTCCTAATACAGGTAATATTGTTAGATTATGCGCAAATACTGGAGCATATTTGCATTTAATAAGACCTCTAGGTTTTGATATAAATGAAAAATCATATAAGAGGGCGGGACTCGATTATCATAATGAAAATATTTTGACCATTCACAAAAATTACAACGAGTGCTTAAATAAATTACAAAGTAAGAATGTTTATGCGATAACAAAATTCGGAAAAAAAAGCTATACAGATGTTAAATTCCAGCTTGGTGATTCAATCTTATTTGGTTCTGAAACTAAAGGATTGCCAACAAGTATAATGAATAAATTTCCAGAAAAAAAGAAACTTTTTATACCCATGATAAGAAACTCAAGAAGTTTAAACTTAAGTAACGCCGTTAGTTTGGTTCTTTATGAGGCTTGGAGGCAGGAAAAATTTATTAATTCCGTAGAAATAGAATGAATAATGAAAAAATAAAGAGATATAAAATTTCCAACCCCTCAAGTAATAGATTTTTAAAAATTACAGAGGATCTTTATTGGGCAAGAATACCCCTTCCTTTTAGGTTAGACCATGTTAATGTTTTTGCTATTAAAAGTATTGATGGACTTGTGTTAATTGATACTGGGATAAACAATGAAGAAACAAAAAGGAGTTGGGATAGTATTTTAAAGAATTTACCTACAAAGCACGAAATATCAAAAATCATAATCTCCCACCATCACCCAGATCATATTGGCTTGTCAAAATACTTATCAGAAAAACTAAAAGTAGATGTTTATACACCAAAAAAAGAATTATCAAGAGCAAAAAAAATTATTAATTTGAGTGATGATGAATATGGTTACTTACTATCAAAAAGTTATAAGGAATTTGGATTTAGTGAAAATATAATAATTAAATCCAAAAACAGAGGAAATTTTTATAAAGGAATGATAAAGGAGCTCCCAAAAATAAACGATTTGCAAGAAAACTTTACTATTATTACCAAAGAAGGCAGTTGGTGTGCGAGATTTGACACTGGTCATTCCCCATCACAGCTAAGTCTATTTGATAAAGAGCGAAAATTATATTTATGTTTTGACTTTTTACTACCTAGAATTAGTCCTAATATATCAGTCGGCATTGAAGATAATGAATTTAATATTTTAGAAGAGTACTATAAATATTTAAATAGCATTTCAAATGACTACACCAGTGATTGGATTGTTATACCTGGTCATGAATTTCCTTATTACGACCCTGTAAAAAGAGCTAAAAATTTAATTATGCATCATAATAGTCGCTTGAATTTAATTTTAAGTAAAATAAAAAATACTGAGTTAACAATTTTGGATACAATGGAAATATTATTTGATAAAGTAAACAACAGCCACGATATTTTTTTTGCAAGTTGTGAAACTAAAGCTCATATTAATTATTTATTATCTGCAAACAAAATTATTTTGGATAAAAGTGAAAGTGTATTTAAGTATCTAAATAATTATCGTAATTAAAAGTTTACAAAAAATTGAATAAAAAAAATAATATTGATTTACTTGGTGGTACGACTTTAATAATTTTCTCAATGCTCCTTGGGCTTAATCAAACTTTAGTTAAAATCGTTAATTATGGTATTCATCCAGTTTTTCAAGTTGGTTTGAGATCATTAATAGCAGCAATTCCAGTTTTAGCTTTTTGTATTTTATTTAAGAAGAAGATTTCGATAAGGGATGGTAGTTTTTTGCCTGGTGTAATTTGTGGTTCGATCTTTGCACTTGAATTCATATTATTATTTTTCGCTTTGGAATATACTTCAGTTGCCAGATCGTCAATTCTTTTTTATTCTATGCCCGTATGGTTAAGTATTGCTGCACATTTTCTATTTGAAAATGAAAAACTTAACTTTATTAAAGTAATAGGATTTTCAATTTCAATTTTAGCAGTATTTATTGCTCTTTTTTCTAAAGAAGAAACAATTCAAGGAAATATTATAGGAGACATTTTTGCGTTAATTGCAAGTTTTCTATGGGCTGCAATTGTTCTTATTGTAAGAACAACAAACTTAAAAAACTCTTCACCTGAGATGCAACTTCTTTATCAATTGGTTGTATCAAGTATTTTAGTTTTACCAATATGTTTTTACTTTGGTTTCTATTTAAGAGAAATAAATATTCAAATTATATCCATCTTTTTGTTTCAGTCTTTAATAATTGTTGCGGCTGGTTTTTTAATTTGGTTTTGGATACTGTCAATCTATCCAGCATCATTGATGGCCTCTTATAGTTTTTTTGGCCCAATATTTGGGGTCTTCTTTGGATGGTTAATTTTGAATGAAGAGATAAGTATATTTCTATTCATATCTCTTCTCCTTGTTTCTTTTGGAATTTATTTAATTAATATTAATAATAAAAATAAATAAAATTATAAAACTATTTTTATGATGGATCAGGAACTTTCCTCAAATATGGCTTTACAGTTTCCCATCCGTCAGGGTACAGTTTTTCTGCTTCTTCATTTTTAACTGCAGGTAAAATTACAACATCGTCACCTTTTTCCCAATTTGCCGGTGTCGCAACTTTATGGTTTGCAGTCAATTGCATTGAGTCAATTGCCCTAAGTATCTCATGGAAATTTCTTCCAGTAGCCATGGGATAAGTTAAATAAAGGCCAATCCTTTTATCGGGTCTAACTACAAATACTGTTCTCACTGTTTCATTGTCTACAGCTGTCCTGCCCATTGAAGTGGAGCCTGCATCGCCTTCAAGCATATTAAAAAGCTTTGCCACTTTTAAGTCTTCGTCAGCAATTATAGGGTAATTAGGTCTAGTTCCTGCTACATCTGCAATATCATCTAGCCATTTATTATGGTCTTCAACACCATCAACGCTCAAACCAATGACTTTTACATTTCTTTTATCAAAATCGTCTTTCATTGAGGCTAGAGAGCCTAACTCAGTTGTACAAACAGGGGTAAAATCCTTTGGGTGTGAGAATAAAACACCCCAGCTATCACCTAACCACTCATGAAATGAAATTTGACCCTCCGTTGTATCAGCAGTAAAGTCTGGACATAGACTATTAATCTTTAATGTCATTTTTATCCTCCCTATAAAAATTAATAAATATTTTTTAATAAGTTGTCAGTTTTAATTCCCTTTGGCAATATTTTTCTTTGGGTCATAAAATGGTTTTTCGATTACTACCAGAGATCTATAAATGTTTTCTAAATTTGCATTTGCCTGAAATCCAATACTCGAATTTTTGATAGGCAAATACCCCATTCCAATATTTTTTTTAAGTCTGGGTGAATATACAGACGATGTTATTTTTCCAATTACATTTGTACCACTTAAAATGTCTATATGCTCATCAGAAGGGTCCTTTAGTGGAGGACCGTCAATCTCAAAACCACAAAATATTTTTTCAATGCCTTTGTTTTTAATATCTATCAAAGCATCTTTACCAATGAACTTCTCTTTCATTTCTAAATCAACAAGCCTATCCAAGCCTAATTCAAAGGGGTTAATATTCATATCCATATCTGCAACATAAGAAAGCATTGCACCCTCAATTCTTCTGATTGTTGATGTATGACCAGGATGAAGACCCAATGGTCTTCCAATTTTCATTATTTTTTCCCAAAGACGATCACCACAAGTTTTATCTCGGAGAAATATTTCAAAACCAAATTCACTGCTCCACCCTGTTCTTGATATAATAAGAGGAATACCTTCAAAAATATATTCTTTGTGGTGATAATACTTAATTTCTTCAATCCAATCTCCAAAGATTGCTTTCATAATAGTTAATGATTTTGGTCCTTGAAGTTGAAGTGGGGATACATCGGGTTCAGTTATTTTAACATTAAGGTTATTATTAACTTTAACACCCTTAGCCCAAAGAAGAACATCACTATCTCCAATTGATAACCAAAATTTATCATCAGCAATTCTCAATAAAACAGGATCATTTATTATGCCTCCATCGTCATTAACAATGAGTACATATTTACATTGACCAATATAAATATTAGATAAATTTCTAGGAGTAAGCATTTGAACAAATTCATGTGCATCAGGTCCTTCAATCTGAACTTGCCTTTCAACAGATACGTCACATAAAATAGCCTCATTAACCAGATTCCAGTAATTTTGAACTGGGTCTCCAAAACTTCTTGGTATATACATATGATTATATACAGAAAAACCTGCGCAACCCTCATTGAGAGTTGATTTGAAAAATGGTGACTTTCTTATCTGTGTACCAAAAGTATGTATATTTTTATTTTTAATCATTATAATTTCCAGAAATTATTTTTTAATGGTTATATGAAAAAAAAATTAAAAATTATATAATAAATTTACAAATTTAAGATATTTACAATGACAAAAACTTTTTCACTTGATGACCAGCTAAAAAAAGCAAAAAAATTTATAAATAGAGGGGATTTTAATGAGGCAAAACTTTGTTATGAGAAGATACTTTCGAAATTCCCAAAAAATGCAAGAGCTATAGAAGGCTTAAACAAAATAAATACTACATTTTTAAAAACAGATAACACTCTAAAGAGTTCGATAACCCAATTAATTGAGCTTTATAACAAACAAAATTATGAGAAATGTATTTTATATGGAAAAGAACTCTGTCAGCAATATCCAAATCAATCTATAATTCCAAATATTATTGGCGCTACATATGCAGAATTAGGTGATTATCAAAACTCTATAAATGAATACAAAATTGCGTTGGAAATAGAGCCAAATAATGCGCAAGTTTTTAATAATTTAGGAATTACATTTAAAAAATTAGGTGACCATCAAAAAGCAATTGAGTCATTTGAAAAGTCAATAAAAATCAAAAATGATTTTGCAGAAGCATATAACAATTTAGCCCTTTCATTAAAAGAAGATAATAAATTACAGGATGCTATATCAAACCTTAAAAAAGCTATTTCAATAAACACTGATTATACTGAAGCATTCTATAATTTAGGAAATACATTCACTGCACTGGGAGAATTTAATGAAGCTGTCCAAATGTTTAAAAAGGCAATTAAATTAAAACCATCATATTTTGATGCTCTAAATAATATGGGAGCAACATATAATTTGTTGAAAGATTATAAAAAAGCGCATCAGAGTATTTCTGAAGCAATGAAAATAAGTCCAAATGTTGCAGATGCGCATAATAATTTAGGAACAGCCGAACTTAACCTTGATAACGAGGATAGAGCAATTCAAAGCTATAAAAATGCTATACAAATTGATCCAAAGTATGTGATGGCATATTCAAATTTGTGTAGTCTTTACGAGAGATCAAACAATTTGAACGAATTTCAGAAAGTTCTTTTAAAAGCAGATAGGGAGGGGTTAAGTCACAATGAAGAGATAAAATTTCGTAAAGGACAATTATATTCAAGGAATAAAGATTTTCAAAATTCAATTGTGTTTTTAGAACAAGTTAGTGATTCAAAAATTTCAAATAAAATGAAAAGTGAAAAATATGAATTATTAGGTAAAGACTATGATAAATCTAAAAATTATCAATTAGCTTTTAAGTGTTTTAAGAAATCAAATCTGATCGTTAAATCAAGTGTAGAAACTAAGTTATTTAACCCTGAAAAGTACCTCAATGAAGTAGAACAATTAATTCAATCATACTCAAAATTTAAAGATAAAAAATGGGAAGAAACAACTAAGAATACAGAAATTACACCAATATTCCTTATTGGTTTCCCTCGCTCAGGCACAACCCTACTAGACAATATCCTTAGCTCTCACACAAATATTTTTTCATTAGAAGAAAAACCGATGATAGCGAATGTTAAGCAGGCACTTAACAAAATAGCGACATTTGAGAATCTAAACGAATTAAATAAAATCGACATAGAAAAACTTCGTTTAGCTTATCTTAATGAATTATCAAAGTACATTTCAATTGAAAACCTTAATGGGAAGATTTTTATTGATAAGCTTCCTTTAAGTATTATTGATATAGGTTTGATTCTAAGGATATTTCCAGGGGCTAGATTTATACTTGCTATTAGGCATCCATTAGATTGTATTTTAAGTTGTTTTATGCAAACATTTAATCTAAATGATGCAATGGCCAATTTTTTGGACTTAGAGAACGCAGCCGAGCTCTACAATCGTTGAATGAAACTATTTGATATTTACAACAGTAACTTTAAACTTAATTATCATTTAATTAAATATGAAAATTTGATTGAATCAATTAAGAACGAAACATCAGAACTTTTAAAGTTTTTAGGACTAGAATGGGAAAAAGAAATAGATAATTACAGGAATAATGCTCTAGCTAAGAAGATTAATACTCCAAGTTATAATCAGGTAACTGAAAAAATTTATAAAAGAGCATCCGGTAGATGGAAAAACTATAAAAGTGAAATGAAAGATATAATTCCTATTGTTGAATTTTGGATTGAAAAATGGGGATACTGAGATTATCAAATAATCAAAATACTAAATATAGAGAATGTAATGACTATTAATAAAATAAAATTTGGACAGAATCATGACGAAAGTTTGGTAGATAAAGACCGAGTTTCATGTGACGGTGGTCAGAATGGGCACCCAAAGATATATCTTTCCGTTGACACCAACGAAATAACAGTCTGTCCTTATTGCTCTCATAAATTTTTGAAAACTAAAAAACAATTAAAGAACAATGAACAATAATCGACTCATTCTAGTAGATGGCTCAGGGTACATTTTCAGAGCTTTTTATGCTTTGCCGCCTATGTCAAGGTCAGATGGCATTCCTGTAAACGCAGTTTTTGGTTTTACTTCGATGCTTCTTAAATTGTCTGATGATATGAAGGGTGAAAACATATTAGTCGTTTTTGATGCTGCCAGGACTACATTCAGGAACGATATTTACAAAGACTATAAAGCAAACAGAACTGACCCTCCTGATGAATTAATTCCACAGTTTACATTGATAAGAGAGGCTACAAAAGCCTTGGGTTTGAAATATCTAGAGGTTGAGAACTATGAGGCTGACGATATTATTGCCACTTATGCAAAAATGGCTAAAACTGAAAATATTGAAA
Source organism: uncultured SAR116 cluster alpha proteobacterium (assembly GCA_902522415.1). Classification (GTDB taxonomy): domain Bacteria; phylum Pseudomonadota; class Alphaproteobacteria; order Puniceispirillales. Next base: position 8,704 of record CABYVI010000024.1, read on the forward strand.
CAGTAATAATTTCGTCTGATAAAGATTTAATGCAATTAATACAAGATGGTGTTTCTCTTTATGACCCAATGAAAAATGTTACAATTGATGATGAAGGAGTATTAAATAAATTTGGTGTATACCCAGATAAAGTAATCGATGTTCAGGCCCTTGCAGGAGACACATCTGATAACGTTCCCGGTGTTCCAGGTATAGGAATTAAGACTGCAGCTCAATTAATTAATGAATATGGTAGTTTAGAAAACCTTTTGGAAAATACTCATCAAATAAAACAAAATAAAAGAAGAGAAACTCTTGAAAGCAATGCTGAACTGGCAAGAATATCTAAGAAACTTGTTTCTTTATATGAAGATGTTCCCCTTCCATACAAAATAAGTGATCTTAAATGGACAAGGAGAAATGATGAAGAATTATTAGAATTCTTAAAAAAAAATAATTTTAAGAGATTAGAGAGCAAAGTTTTTGATAATGGTCCGACAAACGTTTCAAGTAATGAAGTAACAAATATTGTAAAAGACTATAAATTAATTACAAATTTAAAAGATTTACAGAATTTAGTAGACCAATGTTATCTTTCAGATGAAATTGCTATTGATACTGAAACAGATTCAATAAACGCAGTAGAAGCGAATTTGGTTGGTATATCTATAGCAATAAGACCTGGATTATCACACTACATACCTTTAAGGCATGAGACAAAACAGAATTTGTCTTTGTTAGACGAAGAAACTCACAGCAACAATGAAATAGTTCAAATAAATTTTGATAATGCTATAAATCATTTAAAGAAAATTTTTGAAGATCCTTCAATAGTTAAAATTGGGCATAATATAAAATTTGATTCACTTGTTCTGTCACAAAAGAAAAATGGATCAATAAATTTACAGCCAATACATGATACGATGTGTATGTCATATGTTGTTGATGCAAATAGATATAGTCACAAGTTAGATAATTTAGCAAAAGAGTTTTTCGACCATGATACTATTAAATATGAAGATGTTTGTGGCAAAGGTGTAAAACAAGTAACTTTTGATAAAATACACCCTAATGATGCTCTTAATTATGCAGCAGAAGATTCTGACTTCTGCCTTAGAATTTATAAAGTTTTAAGAAAGGAATTATTATTAAACAAGCTCAACACTGTCTATGAAAGAATAGAAAGGCCTTTGATAAAAGTCATAGCTGACATGGAAAAAGAGGGGATTCTAGTTGATAAGAATGTTTTAAATTCATTGTCAGTTGAGTTTCAGAAAAAAATTAATGAATTACAACTCACAATTTTTGATTATTGTGATCAAGAGTTCAATATAGGATCTCCAAAGCAGCTTGGAGAAATGTTGTTTGACAAATTAAACCTTCCAGAAGAGAAAAAATCTAAAACAGGAAAGCATAGTACTTCAGTAAGTGTTTTGGAAGATTTATCACTAAAGGGCTATAAAATTGCTGATCTAGTAATTGAGTGGCGTGGACTATCTAAATTAAAGTCTACATACACTGACGCACTTCAACAAAGTATTAACAACGAAACCAAAAGGGTTCACACGTCTTTTTCAATGGCTTCAGCATCAACTGGGAGACTAGCCTCCTCAAACCCAAACCTTCAAAATATTCCAATAAGAACATCAGATGGGAGAAGAATCAGAGAGGCATTTATATCTAAACCTGAACATAAGTTATTTTCTGCAGATTATAGCCAAATTGAGCTGAGATTGATAGCTCATGCAGCTGATGAAATTGAAATGATAAAAGCATTTAATGAAAAAATTGATATTCATTCACAAACGGCATCAAAGGTTTTTGGTATACCTTTAAATAATCTAGACGCTGAAACTAGAAGAAGTGCAAAGGCTATAAACTTTGGAATTATTTATGGGATTTCAGCTTTTGGATTATCAAAACAATTATCTTGTACTCAAAGTGATGCAAAAAATTTTATTGATTCTTATTTTAATCAATTTCCTAAAATTCGAGATTATATGGATTATATGGTTAAGAAAGCTAAATCTGATGGACATGTTGAAACATTTTTTGGCAGAAGGATACCAATTAAAGGAATAAATTCTAAAAATTTTCAAGAAAGATCTTTTGCTGAAAGACAATCTATTAATGCTCCTATTCAAGGAAGTGCCGCAGATATTATAAAAAGAGCTATGATCAAAATAAATAAAAAATTTTTAGTTCAAAACATTAGATCAAAAATGTTGCTTCAAGTTCACGATGAATTAGTTTTTGAATGTCCAGAGGATGAAATTAAAAAAGCTTCTGAAATTATAAGAACAGAAATGGAGGAAGCCCATTTGCCAATTTGCAAATTAAATGTTCCAATAGTTGTTGATTTTGGAGATGCAAAAAACTGGTGTTTAGCTCATTAAATTAAAAAAACAATTTTTTGCCATTTATTTGCCTTATATTTGGTTATCAATTGAAAATATTCGTATAGTAAGTTTTTGGAGAATTTCATGGTTAGTAAAATTGCACTTGTTGATGATGATCAAAATATTTTAACTTCTGTTTCTTTGGCTTTAGAAGCTGAAGGGTTTATTGTTGATAAATATATAGATGGAGAACAAGGTCTTAATGGAATCAAGAGGCGTCCACCAGATTTACTGGTCCTAGATATTAAAATGCCTAAATTAGACGGCATCGAAGTTCTTGAAAGATTAAGAAAGACCTCAAATTTACCAGTGATTTTTTTAACCAGTAAAGATGATGAAGTTGATGAAGCTATGGGATTAAGAATTGGGGCAGATGATTATATTAAAAAACCATTCTCACAAAGACTTCTAATTGAAAGAATCAAAGCTATATTGCGGAGAGTAAATTCTGACAGTCAAATAGACCCTGAAGCACTTATTACAAGGGGTGATTTAGTAATGGATACTTCTAGACATTCATCAAAATGGAAAGGTGAGGATGTTAAGTTAACGGTGACAGAATTTCTAATTCTAAAAGATTTATCTCAAAGGTCTGGAATGGTTAAAACAAGGGACCAACTTATGGATGCAGCTTATGGTGAAACAATATATGTTGATGACAGGACAATAGATTCTCATATAAAAAGACTAAGAAAAAAATTTAAATTGGTTGACAAAAAATTTGATCAAATCGAAACTCTTTACGGAGTGGGATACAGGTATCGTGAATAGAAATTCTTCATTAAAAAAAAAATTTTTTTTAAAGCTTTCTACAACATTATATTTAATAATTTTACTTCCTATTTTTATAACATTAATAGGAATTCTTTTTCTTGATCAGTATTCAAATACATTAATTGCAAGAGAATTAGCTGGATTGAGGCGTCAAGCTGAAACATTAGCAATAATGATTAATAAACTAGAACGCGACTCTGAAAGAGTTATTAGGAGGTCTCTATCAAAGGAAAGTATAGAATTATTGCTTCCTTTGGCAGGCAGAAACAATCAAGTAAGAATTCGTTTATTTCAACCTAATGGACGATTATATGCAGATACTCAATCTCTTTCACAATTATCTCCAAGAGTCCAAGTCCTAAGATTACCAAAATTAAATCAAGATTTTAATTTATTTGAAAATTTTTCTAGAATTTTACATAAGTCATTAAAAACTTTAAATGTAAATAATCAGTATCCACTTTATCAAGAATATTTAAATGATAGCGCTATAAATTATAGTGAGGTTTTATCAGCCCTTAATGGATTTAATTCTGAAGCCATACGGCAGGATAGAAATGGTAAGCTTGTGCTCAGTGTTGCAGTTCCTGTAGGTAATGAAAGAAGGTTTAGAGGGGCTATTATGCTGTCTATGGATGGCAAGATTATTCAAGATGACATTACCGAACTTCAATACTCATTTATGAATATTTTCTTTTTTGTTTTTATACTAACAGTTTTTTTGGGCTTCATTTTTACAAATAGAATTACTTTACCTATCAGTAGATTAGCCAAAGCTGCTGATAATGTAAGAAATAAAAAAAATATGGAGATTAAAAGTCTAATTAATCGCAAGGACGAAATTGGTGAATTAGCCTTTTCTCTTGATGAAATGACAAGAGATTTATTAAACAGAATGGAAGCTATAGCCTCTTTTGCTGCTGATGTTTCCCATGAAATTAAAAATCCTTTGACATCACTTAGAAGTGCAGTTGAGACAATTTTGATTATTAAAAATGAAAAGCAAAAAAAGAAATTAATGGCTATAGCTTTAGATGACATTAATAGACTTGATAGGTTAATCACAGATATTTCAGCTGCTAGTCGCTTAGACGCTGATCTTTTAAAGGATGAAATGACAACTTTAAATTTAACAAACCTAATAAATGGTTTTATAAAAATAAGAAAAGAAACAGTCAAAGGCATTCATTTTAAACTTAATTTAGAAAACGATCTTTATATTTTAGGTAACCAATCAAGGTTAATTCAAGTATTTGATAATCTAATTACTAATTCTATCTCTTTCTCACCAAAGAATGGAGAAATAAGAATAGATGCTTTGAGAGTTAAAGGAAAAGTCCAAGTTTCAATTTCTGATCAGGGTAAAGGTATTTCTGAAGGAAAAAAAGAAACAATATTTAACAGATTTTATTCAGATAGACCAAAAGATGAACAATTTGGAACACACTCTGGTCTAGGACTATCAATAGTAAAACAAATCTTAACATCTCATAAAGCAAAAATTTATGCTGATAATATTTATGGAATAAAAAAAGATGTTAAAGGTGCAAAATTCACAATTAATTTTTAATTCTTGTGAAGCCCTTGCCGAATTCTATTTTAGCTGATATTTAGCTTTTATAAATTTAAATTATTCTTATAAGGAAAAAATTATGTCATCTGTAGAAGATTATGTTGTAACCGATATTTCATTAGCTGATTGGGGTAGAAAAGAGTTAGATATTGCTGAGACAGAAATGCCTGGGTTAATGTCTTTAAGAGAGGAATATTCTAAATCTAAAGATCTTAAAGGTGCAAGAATAGCTGGATGTCTTCATATGACGATCCAAACAGCTGTTCTTATAGAAACTTTGAAGGAGCTAGGAGCGGATATACGCTGGGCCAGTTGCAATATTTTTTCAACTCAAGATCATGCAGCAGCTGTTATAGCTAAGGCAGGTATTCCTGTTTTTGCAAAAAAAGGTGAAACAGTTGAAGAATATTGGGAGTATGTAGATAAAATTTTTACTTGGAGCGATGGTGGTTATCCAAATATGATATTAGATGATGGGGGTGATGCAACATCATACATAATTTTTGGTGCAAAAATGGAAGTTGGTGATGAAGTTCTTAAAAATCCAGAAAATGAAGAAGAAGAAGCCATGAAAGCACAAATATTAAAGAGAATGACTTCTAGCCCAGGTTGGTTTACAGAGGTTAAAAACAATCTAAAAGGAGTTTCTGAAGAAACCACAACAGGTGTTCTAAGACTGCATCAAATGTCAGAAAAAGGTGATCTTCCATTTCCTGCTATTAATGTTAACGACAGTGTAACAAAATCTAAATTTGATAATGTATATGGATGTAGAGAAAGTTTAGTGGATAGTATAAAAAGAGCTACTGACGTCATGTTGGCCGGAAAGGTTGCTGTAGTTTGTGGATTTGGTGATGTGGGCAAGGGTTCAGCCGCTTCTCTAAGACAAGGTGGAGCAAGAGTAATGGTCACTGAAATAGATCCAATTTGTGCCCTTCAAGCTTCTATGGAAGGTTATGAAGTAGTCACAATGGAACAAGCTGCATCTAAAGCCGATATTTTTGTTACAGCAACAGGGAACAAAGATGTTATTACAGTTGATCATATGAGAGATATGAAAGATAGAGCTGTAGTGTGCAACATTGGTCACTTTGATTCTGAAATTCAAATTAGTGGTTTGAATAATATGGTTTGGGATGAAATTAAACCGCAAGTTGATGAGGTAAAATTTCCTGATGGTAAAAAGATTATTATGTTAGCTAAAGGAAGGTTAG
>CABYVI010000025.1 GCA_902522415.1 uncultured SAR116 cluster alpha proteobacterium
ATTTACTTTTTTTAAAATATGGTTTGATTCTGTCTGATTTTTAATCGACAATTCTACAAAAATAAAAAATCGACAAATTTCGTGTGACAGAAACTTCTCAAAATCGTGTTGAATTTTAAGTAGTTTGTAGATCGTTGTTGACCAACTGTAACAAATGTCATCTTATGTCACCTTATGTCACCTCAAAAATGTGTTGAATTTGTCGAACTCCAAGATTCACAACAATCGACTCTGGTCGGAGTGGAGAGATTCGAACTCCCGACCCTCTGGTCCCAAACCAGATGCGCTACCAGGCTGCGCTACACTCCGACGTATCTAGCTTTAAACATGAAATAATAATAATTTTCAAGCATTATTTATTTATTTAAGTTTAAAATTTGTGATCCTAAATATAAATTAAACATTTTTGAAGATCCGGCAACTAATTCTAAAACATATTGAGATGGTTTTGATGACTGAATATTCCTTATTGAAAAAGGCTCTGTATTTTCCACGACGTTTAAAAATTTTCCATCACCATCAAAAAAAAGTATATCCAGAGACGAAGGAGTGTTTTTCATCCAAAAGTTTCTGTAGGCCTCCTCTTCCCAAATAAATAACATGCCAGTACCAAGAGGAATGTTCTCTCTTTCCATAAGTCCAATTGACCGAGTTTCATCATTATCAGCAATTTCAACAGTGAATAATTTAATTTCACCATTAGAATTTGATATTAATAAATCTTTTACAAGAAATTCAGCAAAAGATAATTTGGGTATGATTAAAAATAATAAAAAAAATAAACCTAATACAAAATTTCTATTCATTATGAAAGCGTTTTATCAAACTCTCAATTGTTAACCCTTGAATTAAAATTGAAAACACAACAACGGAATATGTGGCTGTCAAAATAATTGGTTTAATTTCACTTTCTGGAAGAGATAATGCTAAAGCAATTGAAATGCCCCCTCTTAAACCAGCCCAGGTTAAAATTAGTATTTCACCTTTTTCCTTAGCAATTATAGGATTTAATAAATTCAAAGGTAATGAAACTGCTATTAGTCTTGCTAGAACAGCAATGATAACGCAAATAATACTCAAGCTAAGAATATTAAAATCTGCTGAAAGAACAATAACTTCAAATCCAATTAACACAAATAAAGCTGCATTTAAAATTTCATCAATTAGATGCCAAAATTCAGTAACATGCTCTCTTGTTTTTTCACTCATAGCAAATTGTCTTCCAGTGTTTCCAATGAAAACACCTGCTACAACCATGGCTATTGGGCCTGAAAGATGTAAATTTAGTGCGATTGAATAAGCCCCCATAACTAATGCAAGAGTGGCAATTACTTCTAATACATAATCGTCCATCGATCGTAATAGTAAAAATGTTAAGTAACCTGCAATAATACCAAGTAGTGCACCACCAAAGGCTTCCTTAACAAATAAGCCTAAAATTGCATTTGCATCCATTGCTCCATGTCCACCATGACCTGTAGCACTGCCAAAGGCTATTGTTACTAAAACTGAAAAAATAACTACAGCTACACCATCATTAAATAGACTTTCGCCGCCAATTATTGCTTCTAGCCTTTTTGGAACCTTCAACCTTTTTAATAGACCTAATACAGCAACTGGATCTGTTGGTGTAACAATTACGCCAAATATTAAACAATAAATGTATTCTATGTTAAACCCGAATAGTTGAGTTAAATAAAAGAAACATGTCCCATTTATGAAGGTAGAAAGTATAACTCCAAAAGTAGCTAAAATTGATACATGTAACTTTGCTTTCATTAAACTATTCAAGTCAACATGAAGAGCGCCTGCAAATAGAAGAAAGCTAAGCATTCCATTCATTAGTGTTCTATTAAAATCTATTTCATCTAGCCAGACTCTAATACTGTCTGAAATTGTTAAAGAGGGTATAAAGGCTTCTAAAAAAATTACTCCTAATCCTGAGATTAGTGCAATAAGAACCAACCCTACAGTAAGAGGTAATTGTAAATATTTATGATTTATAAAACCAAATACTGAAACAAAAACAAGTATTATTGCAGGAAGCTCAAGCATTTTAACCTCTTTGAAAAATTAATATAATTTAGTAAATTATATTATAAATTTAAAATAAAAAATATATATAATTATATTTATGTAACTGTTGATTTAAAAATATATTTATATAAACATAAACAAAATTTAATAATTAGAAATATTTACTAGTAAATGATCTTAAGAGCTTCTCTTTTATTTATATTTTATTTTTTAATTTGGTTACTTTTGTCGGGTCATTATGACCCTCTTCTTTTGTCATTGGGTCTTTTAAGCTGTGCTTTGTGTTTATACGTTACTTGGAAAGCAAACTTCATAGACAACGAGGGATTGCCATTACATCTTTTAGTGAGGTTGCCTGTTTATACAATTTGGCTATTTAAAGAAATAATCAAAGCAAATATAGATACTGCAAAAATAATTATATTAAATAATCCAAACCCTCAAAACTTTAGAGTTAAATCTACACAGAAAACAGAAGCTGGAAAGGTCATGTATGCAAACTCGATTACACTTACCCCTGGGACTGTCACTACACAATTAGATGAAGATGTTTTAGAGGTTCATGCCCTAACTGCTGAGATGGCAGAAGACGTTAAAAGTGGACAAATGGATAAGATGGTCACGTGGTTAGAAAGAAATAATAATGTTTGAACTAAGTCTTTGTATATGCGGGTTAGCATCAGTAATTTGTCTTTGGAGAGTCGCTTTAGGTCCGACAGCTTATGACAGAGTTCTTGCAGTTAATGCAGTAGGCAGTCTTGTTATTATAGGGATTACATTGCATGGTTTTTTTATGGATAGACCAGAATTTATAGATATTGCTATTCTGTATGCCCTTATAAATTTCATTGGCACAATTGCTATTCTTAAATTATTTACTCAAAACAAAGAAAAGAAAAATTAAATGGACATTTTAGTAGATATTATTTCTTTTTTATTCATATTAATTGGATCAATATTAATTTTGATAGGAAGTATTGGTTTACTAAGACTGCCTGATGTTTTCTCTAGAATACACGCTGTCGGTATGATTGATACTGCTGGTATTGGATTTATTATTTTTGGTTTGTTGATTTATAGTGGTTTTACAATTGTTTCAATAAAATTGCTTATTCTTGGTTTTGTGCTTATTTTTACAAGTCCCATAGCTGGTCATGCTGTAGCCATTTCTGCGAAAAAAACTGGTTTAAATCCATTTCAAAAAACTTCAACATACAGCAAAAACGAGAATACAAATGGCTGAATTTTTTATAAATGGGTTTCTAGTATTTCTTCTTGCGGTTATTGCGATAGTTGCCATTCAGAGCATAAAAGTATTTTCAACTGTTATGCTAGCTGGGGCATACTCTCTTATTTCTGCAATAATATTTGTAAGCTTAGATGCAGTTGATGTTGCATTTACTGAAGCAGCTGTTGGTGCAGGTCTTTCAACTGTTTTGTATATTGCAGCAATGAAACATCTGCCAAAAAGAGAAAAAGTTGTTAATGATAATACATTTTTTGCATTAGTTGTATGCTTAGTAGTTGGCTGTTTATTAGTATGGGCAAGTTTTGATTTACCACAAATTGGAGACCCAATGGCTCCTATTCACCAGCATGTGGGTCCTTATTATATAACTAACACAAAAACCGACATGGGCATTCCAAATTTAGTTACAGGGGTTTTAGCAAGTTATCGAGGCTATGACACTTTAGGGGAGACCGTCGTTATTTTTACTGCTGGATTAGGCGTTTTGTTGTTACTAGGCGATGGAAGAAATAATAGAGACGAAAATGAATGATGATCCAATATTAAGAGTTTGTACAAAAATTATTGTTGGGCCAATTATCTTATTTGGACTTTATGTACAATTTCATGGCGACTATGGTCCTGGAGGCGGTTTCCAAGCTGGCGTGATAGTGGCTGCAGGGTTTATTTTGCATTCACTCATATTTGGATTAAAAGAGGGAAGAAAACTAGTCTCAGAAAAAATTAATTTAATAATAATGATTTTAGGTGTTCTCTTATATGGGGGCGTTGGTCTAATTTCTTTATATTTTGATACTGAATACTTAAATTACAGTATTTTAGCGCATGAAGCGAAACATGGTCAGCATATTGGTATTTTATTAATAGAATTTGGAGTTGGCCTTACTGTAGCTGGAGTTATGCTGATATTATTTCATTTATTTTCATCTTGGAAAGGCGATAGTAAATGATACACGGAATACTCGGTATATGGAATTACTGGATTGTAATAATTTTAATGATGACTGGTTTATTCATAGTTATTTCAAGACATAATTTAGTGAAAAAGATGGTAGGTCTAACTATTTTTCAAACAAGCGTATTCTTATTTTATATTTCACTGGGCAAAGTTCAGGGTGGCACAGCACCTATCTTAACTGGATACAAGAATACTCTTTACTCAAATCCATTGCCTCATGTTTTAATACTAACTGCCATTGTTGTTGGAGTTGCTACTACCGCTCTTGGATTAGCTTTAATTTTAAGAATTAAAAATGAATACGGAACTATCGAAGAAAATGAGATAGCATCATTTAATACAGAAGAAAATTCAAAATGATTGATTTTTCGGTATTTCAAAACAGTTTACCTGCCTTACAAGTTGTGGTCCCTCTTCTCCTTGCCCCAGTCGCAGTTTTAGTAACTATTCCCTTTTTATCATGGTTAATAGCATTATTCGGTTCAATTTTTTGTTTATACTCGTCCGTATCATTATTTTTATTGGTTTCTGAATTCGGAAAAATTAATTACTACATGGGAGGTTGGCTACCTCCATACGGTATTGAATATATCATTGATGATGCTTCGGCTTTTATGATTGTTTTAATATCTTTAATGGGCGTATTTGCGACTGTTTATGCTTATCAATCTTTTAAAAGTGAAATTAATAAAAAATCACAATCTAAAGTTTACGGAATGTGGTTGCTTGCATTAGGTGGTTTATTGGGGTTAGTTACCACAGGCGATGCATTTAATTTATTTGTTTTTTTAGAAATTTCGTCTTTGTCATCGGTAACTTTAGTTGCTTTAGGCTCTAAAAATGACAAGAGAGCTCTCACTGCTGCTTTTAACTATCTATTGATAGGTGCTGTAGGAGCTACTTTCTATGTTATTGGTGTAGGATTACTTTATTCCATAACAGGTACATTAAATATAGCTGATTTAACGCTAAAATTATCAGAGCTGACAGATAATAATTCCATGAAAGCAGGTATAAGCTTTATAATTATTGGGTTAATGGTAAAAGCTGCTATTTTTCCATTACATATATGGCTTCCTTCAGCATATACATTTGCACCTTCTGCAGTAGCTGTTTTATTGACTGCGACAGCAACAAAAGCAGCTCTTTATGTATTAGCTAGGATTCTTTTTACTTTATTATTCAATGCTGATGAATTCACCATTATTATTTTACAATGGGTTTTATTACCAGCTTCGATAGTTGCGATATTCTTTGGTACAATAAGAGCAGTTTTTGAAAAAAATATTAGAAAACTTTTAGCATTTTCATCGTTATCACAAATTGGATATATAACGATAGGTCTTACACTTGGCACAGCATCTGGGGTAATGGCATCTTTTATTCATATAGCAAACCATTCTATGATGAAAGCAGCACTATTTATGGGTGTTGGTGCTATATCAATACAGCTTAAAAAAAATATTGAAGTTATAGACCTTCAGGGTTTATCAAGACAAATGCCAATTACATCAAGTTGCATAACCGTAGTTATTTTAAGTTTGCTTGGGATCCCTCTTACAATAGGGTTTATATCTAAAATTTATCTTTTAAAAGCAGTGTTTAGTCATGGTAATTGGCCAATTCTGTTTATTATTGTTTTAACAAGTTTTCTTGCTTTAGGGTATGCTTGGAAAATGATAGAGAATATTTGGATGAAAGAGCCAGTAACTACAACTATCAATTTAAAAGATGATCCAAAAATTTATATACCTCTGATATTTTTATCAATTTTTAATATTTTGTTTGGTATATATGCATACCCAATAGTGAACGCAGCCTTTAGTGCTTCATCAGCAATTTTTTGGAAGGCAGTTTAGCATGCTTGATTCAATGAATTTAATTACACTTGCTTTGACACCGCCATTAATTGCCCCATTTTTTATATATTTATTTAGAAACAATGAAAACTTAAGAGACGCAGTTGGTGTAATTGGTGCCTTTATATCTTTTTATGCAACAATTAATATAACAAGCGGAATATTAAATGGGACAGAATATAACTTAATTTTATTAAATATTTTTAATGACCTATCTCTTTCTTTTAGAGTAACACCTTTAGGTGCTGTTTTTGGATTGCTATGCTCGGGCTTATGGATTTTAGCTGCTATTTACTCAATCGGGTATATGCGAGGTAATAATGAGAAAAAACAAACACGATTTTATGTTTTTTACTCACTATCTATTTTTGGTGCTTTGTGTGTGGCATGGTCAAGCAATTTGTTAGTTCTATTTATTTTTTATGAATTTCTGACATTCGCAACTTATCCATTAGTGGCTCATAAAGAGACAGATGAATCTATAAAAGCGAGTAGATTATATTTGGGTATACTTGTAGGTTCTTCACTAATGTTATTCCTGCCAGCAATAATATGGGTATGGTACTCCGTAGGAACACTAAATTTTACCGATGGAGGGATCTTACAAAATAATTTTAATCCTAATCATGCATCAGTTTTGTTATTTTTATTTGTTTTTGGAATTGGAAAAGCAGCTCTCATGCCTCTTCACTGGTGGTTGCCAGCTGCTATGGTAGCTCCAACACCTGTTTCAGCACTTCTTCATGCTGTAGCTGTAGTAAAGGCAGGTGTTTTTTCAATATTAATGATAATATGTTATATTTTTGGAACTGAATTTATAAACAGCAGTGGCTCAGGGATATTTTTAATCTGGGCCTCTACGATTACATTATTTCTATCAAGTATTATTGCTATTAGACAAGATAATTTAAAAGCACGTCTTGCATATTCAACCGTTAGTCAATTATCCTATATAATTCTGGGTGGAGCAATAGCAACCAATTATTCAGTAATAGCCTCAGTGTCAAACATAATGATGCATGGTGTAGGCAAGATAACACTTTTCTTTTGTGCTGGTGCAATTTATGTCTCTGCTAAAATTACAAAAATTTCTGATTTGAATGGTATTGGTTATAAAATGCCACTAACATTTATTGCATTCTCTTTTGGAGCTTTATCAATAATTGGCATTCCGCCCTTTGGAGGATCTTGGAGCAAATTTTATTTATTGTTAGGCGCTGCTCAATTAGAATTAACTATAATCATTCTTATTTTGGCTATCTCTACTCTATTAAATACCTATTATCTATTAGACCCTGTTTTCAGAGCTTTTTTTATGGAAAGAAGTAATGATATTAAAATATCGCACCACCCTTTAACAGTAATGCCAGCTGTTTGCTCTGCATTACTAGTAATTTTGTTGTTTTTTTGTGTGGAGCCTTTACTAAACCTCATCTATTTAATAGTTGGTAAAATATGAGTATTTTCAAAAGATTTGTAAAAAGTTTTGGTATACCCAATAGTATTGCACTTTTAATCTGCATTATTTTATTACTCTTAGAATTTGCAGGTGACAGGCATGGTGAAACTAAATACGAGGATTTTATATTTTTCCCTGCGTTTTTTGGATTTATTTCATGCATAGTAATATTTAAAGTTGGTGTTGCCTTGAGATCTGTTTTCATGAGGGATGAAGACTATTATGATAAATAGTATTCCTCCAGGTTTGATAATGTTTATAGGGGCATTTTTAATACCCTTATTCCCTCATTTTTATAGGCAAATTTATATGTTGCTCTTAGTAATTTTGTCTGCTCTTGCTTTATTTTCTGTTGAAGGCACTCATTTCGTTATTCAATTAAAAAATATTAACTTTATATTACATCAATCAGATAGTTTAAGTTTTCCATTTGCTATTGTATTTCATATTGCTGCTTTCATAATAATTATTTATGGAAGCCACATTAAAGATTGGAAAGAGCAATTAGCTATAATGAGTTACGCGGGAGCTTCTATTGCTGCACTTCATGCTGGCGATTTATTTACTCTTTTTTTATGGTGGGAAGCCACAGCATTTACATCTGTTATTCTCATCTTTTGCGGAAATACTTTAAGGGCTTACAGGTCAGCTTTCAGATATATTATAATTCAAGTTGGATCTGGTATCTTATTGCTGTCTGGTGCAATTTTATTATTCCAAAGTAATGACGAAGCCATTTTCCAGCAATTAGATATAAATTCAACACCAGGTTTATTAATTTTTATCGCTTTTGGAATAAAGGCAGCATTTCCTTTTTTAAATGGCTGGTTACAAGATTCTTATCCTGAAGCAAGCGAAGTTGGAACAGTAGCATTATCATCGTTCACTACAAAATTAGCAATCTATGCATTAGCAAGATCTTTCGCAGGAGTTGAAGTTTTAATTTATATTGGTGCTTTAATGACTTTTTTCCCAATATTCTTTGCAGTTATAGAAAATGATTTAAGAAGAGTTCTTGCATTTAGTTTAAATAACCAGTTAGGCTTTATGGTTGTTGCAATTGGTATTGGCACTGAATTAGCGATTAATGGAGCAGTTGCTCATGCCTTTGCGCATATAATTTATAAAGGACTTCTATTTATGAGCATGGGCGCAGTTTTATATCGCGTTGGAACATGTAAAGCTTCAGAACTAGGTGGTCTATTTAAGTATATGCCAATTACTGCTGTCTGCTCAATTGTTGGTGCAGTTTCAATTTCTGCATTTCCATTATTTAGTGGTTTTGTTGCTAAATCTTTAATAATGTCTTCATTAGGATATGAAGGATTAACATTAATATATTTTATGCTTTTATTTGCTTCAGCTGGAGTTCTTCATCACTCAGGTATCAAAATTCCATTTTTTGCATTTTTTGCTCATAACTCTGGATTAAAGCCTAAAGAAGCACCAATAAATATGATTGCAGCAATGTTGATAAGCTCATTACTATGTATTTTAATTGGTATATTCCCATCTTTATTTTATCAGATTTTGCCATACAACACTTATTATCAACCATATGATTTCAGTCATGTTGTATCACAACTTCAATTGCTAATGTTTGCGGTTTTTGCGTTTATATGCTTATGGCATTTTAAGATTTACCCACCAGAATTAAATTCAACTGTATTAAATAGCGATTGGTTTTATAGAGTCTTATTTTATAGAATTATTAATTTCTTCGTAAATAAAGTATTTAATATATGGGATAACCTCTCTTTTAATATAATGACATTAATAAAATTTTTATTTCTTAAAATACAAAATAGCTCTATTCAGTCTGGTAATTCAGCAGTTAAAGTTGGAAGAAGTACTGTTTTAATTTTATTTTCTTTGGGTTTTGTTCTTGTCTGCAATTATTTGCTTTTTTAAATATTTAGCATTGAATTAATTTTTATTTTAATTTAATTTTTATTTAATAATGTAACTAATAAAGTTCTCTATCAAACTATGGCTAAACAAAAAGTAAAAGAATTACCAAAAAACGTTCCTGAAGAAAATGTCTATATGACAGCACATTGGACTGTATATGTTTCATATGCATGTTTATTGGGCTCAGTTTATCTGCTAATTAATGGTGCATTTTTTGGGGGCTGACAAATCCCTTGAAGATCTTTACCAAACAAGAATTTTAGAGTTTGCTAGGGGCGCTAGAAAAATAAACTTATTGCCTAAAAATGATGTAAGATTTATTTCAAAAAACCCACTTTGTGGTGATGAAGTTACAATTGATTTAATTATAAATAAAGATCATATAATATCACAATATGGTCATAGGATTAGAGGTTGTGCTCTTTGTGAAGCATCAAGCGGAGTTTTATCAAAAAATGTAATTGGCTTGGATATAAACAAAACCATAATATTAAAAAATAAATTAAAAAAGTGGTTGGATGGTAAATCTAATAATGTTCCAATTCTAGATCTACAAAACTTTTCTTCTGTTAAAGCTTTTCAAAACAGACATAAATGTGTTTTACTTTCTTTTGATGCACTTACAGGGGCAAGTTTAAAACTCTTGGGGAATTAGTTCATTAAGTCTTTTTCAAACGGAAAGTTCGTTAAGTTTTTATGACCTGTTTCAGTAATTAAAACCTGGTCTTCGAGTTTTATACCTTCAAAACCACCCTCTTCTCCAATATATGCTTCAACACATAAAACCATTCCAGGCTCAAGAATAGCATCAAAGGCACCCTCAACATAGTCAATTGGATATTGAACCAAAGGCCATTCGTCACAGAGACCAACTCCATGCATTTTACAACTGTATCTGAGTTCTTCATATTTTTTTGGGAGTTCTCTACCTCCAAAAACTAATTCTTTAATATACATCCCAGGTTTTATGATTGAAGTATTTTCTTTAATTTGAAGGTATGCCTCTGTGTACAACTCTTTTTGTTTTGGAGTAATATTAACTTTATCTCCAACAAACCAAGTTCTTGATATATCAACACATATTCCATAACAACCAATTAAGTCAGTATCAAATGCTAAAATTTCATTATTTTGAATAATTCTTGGGCCACATTCTTGAAACCAAGGATTAGTTCTTTGCCCTGAAGCTAAAAGTCTTGTTTCAATCCATTCACCCCCTCTTTTGATATTTTCAGAGTGAAGGACTGCCCAAATATCATTTTCAGTTTTACCAGGGAGGCAATGCTTCTTCATTTCATACATTCCCATTTCGCAAGAATGTATTGCACATTTCATAGCTTTAATTTCTTCTTCACCTTTAATGGATCTTGTTCTTTCCATAACTTCTTCGCCATCATGGATTTCAAGGCCCTGACTTTCTAGCGCTCTAAGTCCATGAATTTGTATCTTATCTACTGCTAACCGATGCGTTCCTTTATTTTTACCAATTAATATATCTTTAATTTCTAATGCAAATTTTTGTGCATCAGATTTTGTTTTATCGCCATTAGCAAAGTAAAACATTGAAGCAGAATTTCTAACTTCTTTCACAAGTGGATTAAACGAAGATAGTAAATTAAGACCCTTATAGTCCCAGAGAATAATGTAACCTTCATTAGACATAAAACATGCACGAAATGGGTTATGAGAGTTCCATAATTGCATATTTGTAGTGTCGGTAATATATCTTATATTTAAAGGGTCAAATACTAAAACTCCATCGAGGTCACGCTTATTTAATTCTTTAATAAGCCTCTTTACTCTGAATTCTCTCATTTTTTTTAAATTAGGTATTTCGATACCAGCTTTAACCCACTCATCAAAAGCTAATTCAGTTGGACCAATTTCAACTCTGTCATTGAAATTAGGTGATCCGTCAAGTTTAATACTTGATTTTTTATAAGTTGGATTAATTTTTCTATTTAAGAAATTCATAATATATACGCTAAATGAAATTTAAAAAATTTGTCAATAATATAATTTATTGAACTTTAAAATTATGTATTTGAATTTAAAAATGAGTTAAAGTTACTGCTACTTATCAATTTCTTCGCATACCAGTTTGCAAATGAAACAACATTAGCCTCAAGCAATGGAGAAAATCTACCTTGTTCAGCATAAGGGTTTCTCAATCCAGCCTGCTGGTTTTCTAAAGCTGGAATATCTTCTTCAATTGCTGCGTCCATTCTATGATAATACTGCTTTGAAAGCTTTTCAAAACGATCTAGTTTTATTGTGGTTTCTGGAAAGCAAGTTGTTTGAAAAACTTTACAGCTTTCTGGACCTATTGGATGAACCTCGTAAATCCATAATGCGTCATTTCCAATTGCAAAAGTAAGGTTGGGAAAAATCCAAGTATATCTTACAGAATTAATAACGTCTGCATTTAATCCTGGCATTTCAGGCAATGCATATTCCTGTTCCTTTTCAAGAAGAGCACCTGTACCAGATGTTTTTCCAAACTGTGAAGTAAATGAGCCTTTTGTTTTGTCAGGGAAGTTAGGTAGCTGATAGACATCCCCAATAGTTTCGGGGTGCACAAAAGGAAGGTGATAGTATTCGTTAAAAACTTCTAAAAATGCTTTCCAATTACAATTTACATTAAAGCTTCTTTCTCTTGTTGAAAGCAAACTTTCCATTGGCCATTTTGAGTGAATATTTTCAAAATTATCAATTTGGTCATCTAATTTTTCAGGGTTATCTCCAAAATGAACAAAACAAAATCCTTGTCTTTCTTCAGACGGAAATTCTTTTAATGAAAGATTTTCTTTATTAAAATGTCTAGCATCATTCATATTTGGGACGCCTTTTAATTTTCCTTCTAAATTGTAAGCCCAACTGTGAAAGGGACAAATAATTCCTTTTGTATTTCCAGTGCCCTCAAGAAGTTTAGCTGATCTGTGTTTACATACATTTGCAAATACCCTTATTTGAAGTGATTTATCCCTTATAATGATTACAGGAGTATTCAAGATATCTTTTGTAATGTAATCGCCTGCTTTTTTAAGAAACTTTACATGTCCTATACAAATCCATTGCTGCTTGAAGAAAATGTCCTTTTCAATTTCTAAAATTTTTTCATTAGAGTAACATATTGGAGGAATGCATGACGACTCGTCATGGTTTTTTAAGCAATTTCTAAGTTCTTCTTCAATACTTAAATTGTGTAACATTAATTATTTAAACCATGGATTTGGATTATGGGGAATATTTTTATCTATACCCCTTAAAATTAGGCCATCTTTGTCATACATTGGCAGTTTTGATATTTCTGCTATCAAGTTTTCACCGTTATTTCCTAAAACATCCACTAAATTACCCTCTTCTAATGTTTCTAAGTCCAATCTTGCTATACAAACTCCACATTCTAAATATGGTGACCAAGTAGATGAGGTTATAGTTCCAACATTTTTATTATTAATAGATATGTTTTGACCCTTTTTAGCAATTCCACCTTTTACTTTAAGACCCCAGATCTTACTTGTTTTGTCTGCATTTAATAAAGCTGACTTTCCAACAAAATCTTCTTTATTCAAATCAACAAATTTACCTAACCCAACTTCATAAGGCGTAGTGTTTTTTGTAAAATCATTGTTTGCAGACAGAAGGCCAGCTTCTATTCGTCTTGCTCTAAAACCAGGGGTGCCAGCTAAAATCATACCATAATCCTTGCCAACATTCATAATATGCTCCCCAATTAATTCAGCATTATTTTCAGGCCGTAAATAAAACTCCCATCCCAATTCATTGGTAAAACCTGTTCTGGTAATAATAAGAGGATCTCCCAAAATAGACACCTCAGCTATATCAAAATAATTCCATTTATCAGGCAGATTTCCGTCTATTGCATCTCTAAGAACTTCCATGGATTTTGGGCCTTGTATTTGAGTTACAAAAACATTTGGATCACTAATTTTAACATCGTATTTATTTGAAAATGCTAAATACCATTTAATTAACTCACCATCAGCTTGAGCCATCCATAGCTTTTCTCTATTAAGATGTAGCATGACACCATCAGTAATCATTCCACCATCATGATAACATGCAAATTGGTAAGAACATCTTCCAGGTTTGATTTTAGTTATGTCCCTTGTAAATATATAATTTGCAAATTTTTCAGCTTCTGGACCTGAAATTTCAACTGGAAACTCACCAGTATTTCGAAATATCACAGTTTGTCTTGCTGCCCAATATTGTTCGTCAGGACTGACATTACTCAAAGATTCAGGAGACATTCTTCCATTGTAAAGAAAATACTCTGGATCATATGGCAACTCCATATATGACAATGGATGAGGTTTCATGTTTAAAGGGTGTGACAATTCCACAGGTCTCTTACCCTTATTTTCAAAAGCTTTGATTGTATATCTATTTTTTAGTATTTCGTGATGCATATATTTACATAATTT
>CABYVI010000026.1 GCA_902522415.1 uncultured SAR116 cluster alpha proteobacterium
ATTAGTCTTTTAACTGGTGAAAGTGATATAAACGCTTAGCTACTTTTGACTCGACGGATGACTTATGATCAAAGAAATCAAGAGTAAAAAAAAGTTTGTTATTTTAATATCACTCTCGTTTTTAGCTATAATTTTTACCTTCTTTGTTTCAGTTATTACTCCTCTTGCAAAATATAAATTGCTGTCTGACGATCCTTTCCATTTTAAAATTCTGGCAATTATTGCGTCAACCTATGATGCCACTGTAATAGGTTTTAATTCAATCGGAACTATACTTGATAATAAAAGCCAAGACCGACCAACAAGCCTTCCAAAAATTGAACTAATTGTTGAACCTAGTTCAATTCAGGAAATGGCAAGTAACCTGCCTTCATCGGCGAGAGAAAAGTATTATAATGCCCAACTTTTATACCCAAATGGTCAAAATCATGATGTAAAATATAGATTTAGAGGGCGCAGTATTTATCATTGGAACCCTAAAAAGCCATCACTTAGAATTAAAACATCAAGAAAATATCCGTTTAAACAACTTCGGCATTTTAATCTTATAAATCCAGAAGATCGTGCAATGATCTCTAACTTTTATGGTGAGTACTTAGCTGATAAAATGGGAATATTAACTCATAATACAGAATTTGTTGAACTTTTTATAAATCAAAAGTATGTAGGCGTTTATCATTTTACCACTAATGATGATGAGGAAATGCTCCGTGCGAATAATCGTGTTCCTGGTCCTATATACGTTGGAGATGACCTTACTGAAAGATGGGAACTAAATCAGTTCAAAACGAAAGGTGATTTGAAAGCTCATAAAAATCTTCTACCATTACAAATCCTTCTAAATGCAATTTACGCTGAAGATAGTATTGATCATATTAATAATCTTTGGAATATACTTTCCAAGGAGAAATATGCAAAATTTAATGCATTGTTATCTCTAGTTGGCGGCATTCATACAGACACATTTCACAATCACCTTTATTATTTTGATCCTAGTCAAGGTCGAATCGAACCAATAATATCCGATATAAATGGTCACGGTCTACTACTCTATCCATCCCCCAGAGAGAGACTTGTTAAAGAATACAAACCATTTGTAGAGGTACCTTTAAATGGTCGAAATAATCCTCTTTTAGATAAGGCTCTGCGTGATCCCAACTTTAGACATTTGAGGAATAAATTTTTATTCGAATATCTCTCACAATTTGGCTCCTATAACATACAAAAAGCTGAACTAAATAAACTTTTTAACGTAATTGATCCAAGTGTAAAAAAAGATAGAAACAAGGCATCTATTATTGAAACTTTTGTTGGTTATTGGAGAATACCTTATTCAAACTCACAATACGAAAAGTCTAAAATAGTAATTTTTGATTGGATCCAACGAAGGAATGAGTTTCTTATGCAAGAATTAGCAAATACTAACGTTTCATATGCAATCAAAAATATTTCAACCAATAACACCCTTATTGAAGTTACAGTGGAGGGTAATTCTTCCGTCTTATTTGATACTAATGGTTTGGGGAAAAATGTTTTTACAAAGAATGTAAACGGACTAAAGGAAGTGACTGTTGGCCAAAATATGCTGCATCCCGGATTAGGAGAAAAACCAGTTACTTGGGAGGTTGGAAGACAGGTTTATGATTATCAGCTTGGAGCAGATTCTAAAAAATATTTATTTGAGATTGAGTCAAGCGATAATAATAATAATCTTATGATTACTATAAGTAAAGCTTTTAAGAATGCAGTAACCGGTGACAATATAATTCCAAAACTTTCAAGTAAAACTGAAGATTTTAATGGAAACAAAGTTTATGCAAGTTATGAGCAAATTAAAAATGTAGCAAATAACGTTCATGTTTTAGGACCAGGTGAAGTTATTTTGTCTTCAAACTTAATTGTTAATTCTGATGAAAAATTAATTGTTAAGCCAGGTTCAACTTTATTAATTGCTGAAGGTATTTCTTTACTCTCAAAAGGTAGAACGATATTTGATGGGAGACCTGAAAATCCAATTATAGTAAAAAGGCTAAATAAGGACAAACCTTGGGGAATTGTAGCAATCCATGGGCCTATGTCAAAGGGAAGTATTATTAAAAATGTTACGTTTTCAGGGGGTTCAAACTCATTCCTTGAAAATCGGATGTTTTCTGGAATGCTTTCAATTAGCTGGACAGAGAATTTTTTTATGAATAACTCAACTGTAGAGAAAAATGTTATTTCTGACGACACCCTACACGTCATACATAGCTCTTTTGAAATTTCAAACAGCAATTTTAGAAATTGCTTTGGAGATTGCATAGATTTTGATTATTCGACAGGAAAAATTAGGAATTTAGAAATTAATAATGCTAAGAATGATGGGATAGATTTCATGCGAAGTGATGTAGATGCTTCTCATATTAAAGTTTTTAGTGCTGAGGATAAAGGTTTCTCTATAGGTGAAATGTCAAATATAAAAATCATGAGCTCCTTGGTTGATTCTAGTGAGATTGGTGTTGCTGTAAAGGACATGAGTTTACTGGAAATAGAAGATACTACCTTTTCTGAGAATAAAATTGCCATGAGTGTTTATTCTAAAAACTGGAGATTTGGTGGTCCTGGAAAGATGATAATAAAAAATGTGGAATTTGCGCTTAATAATGTTGATTTAGATATCGAAGAAGCTGCGCAAGTTAAGATTTCTGATGGTGTAACTGTTAATATCACAACAGGCGATGGTTCTTTTAGTTATGTTCGCTAATAGGTATGAACTTAAGTATATTATTCAGACTAAAAATATCAGAAATCTTATTAATAGTTTTGGGCAGGTTTTGATTCCAGATAGAAATAATAAAGATAATCTTGGATATTACAACCACTCTATATACTTTGATACACATAAATTACGTTTTTACCGAGAAAAGCAGGAGGGTTTGCAGCAAAGATTAAAACCTAGAATTCGACTTTATCGCAGTATATCTGATTTTTACATAAAATCCTTATTTTTAGAGTTTAAACAAAAAAATGATCGGACAGTTTTTAAGAATAGAGTAGAAATCAATGCTCAAACTGCGATGGAATTATTGCATGGCTACAATCAACAATACTTTGGCAAGGTTGAAAGAAAAAATGAATCAACAGATCTCTTTAATCAACTTTCTAAAAAATATCTGCTTCGACCTAAAGTAGCAATAAATTATAGAAGATTTGCGTATTTTAGCGAGTTGTATCCTAAATTACGTGTAACTATTGATCAATCTATAGAGGCGTCGCTAGATGTATCACTTAATGCTAAAAAGTCGTCTTTTGTGAATGTTCTATCTCCAAGATACACCCTTATTGAATTTAAATACGACGGTCAATTACCAAAATTTCTCACATATATCATAAGGGAGCATGAACTAAAAAATGTTACTTTTTCGAAGTATAGCAATGCGATGGAAGTTGCTTATGAGAAAACACGCTTCAAACAGAAATACAAACATAATCTATATATATCAGGCATAAAAATCTGATGAAAAGCTTACAATATTGCGTTGTAGTTGTACAAAATTATTAGAAACTATTTTTATATAGAAAAGTGTTGGATTATTATTGT
Source organism: uncultured SAR116 cluster alpha proteobacterium (assembly GCA_902522415.1). Taxonomy (GTDB): domain Bacteria; phylum Pseudomonadota; class Alphaproteobacteria; order Puniceispirillales. The sequence continues at coordinate 3,581 of CABYVI010000026.1, forward strand.
GACAGTAAAACCCACATTGAGCTAAACGATAACTTTGTATTTAAATTTATTTCTAATCCATTTTAGCAAATGGCTTTTAAGTTATGTGATATGTAATTAGAAATTAATAATTTTGTGAGTTTCTATTTAACTACTGTAAAACAAAAGAAAACGCCACTAAAACCTAATTTCCACCCCCGTTTTTAAATTGGCTAAATCACTCCCACTCTATAGTACCTGGTGGTTTTGAAGTAATATCATATGTAACTCTATTAATACCTCTAACTTCATTTATTATTTTATTTGATGTCTCACCTAAAAATTCATTATCAAAAGGATAAAAATCAGCAGTCATACCATCAACAGAAGTTACTGCTCTTAATGAGCAAACAAAATCGTAGGTTCTTCCATCACCCATAACACCTACAGACCTTACAGGTAATAAAACAACAAAAGCCTGCCAGATTTTGTCATATAAATTATACTTTTTAATTTGATTTATAAAAATTGAATCTGCATGTTTCAAAATTTTTAATTTATTTAAGTTTACTTCTCCAGGGCATCTAATTGCCAATCCTGGACCTGGAAATGGATGGCGTGAAATAAAATGCTTTGGCAATCCTAATTCAATACCTAATTTTCTAACTTCATCTTTAAATAACTCTCTTAAAGGTTCAACCAATTCAAGTTGCATATTTTTTGGCAATCCACCAACGTTGTGATGAGATTTTATTGTTTCTGAGGGGCCACCTGTAAAACTTACACTTTCAATTACATCAGGATAAAGTGTCCCTTGCGCCAAAAATTTGATATTACCTATCTCATTTGAATACTTTGTAAAAACCTCAATAAACAGACGCCCAATTATTTTTCTTTTTTCCTCAGGATCTACTATACCTTTTAAAGTATTTAAAAAAAGATCTGATTCATTAGCATGTATAATTTTTATATTAAAATAATCTTTAAACATGTTAATTATTTCATCACTTTCATTTAATCGCATCATTCCATGATCTACGTAAATACATGTTAGTTTACTGCCTATAGCTTTATGAATTAAAGCTGCTGTCACAGAGGAATCTACACCTCCAGATAAAGCACAAATAACTCTTTGATCACCAATGGTTTTTTGTAATTGATTAATTTTAGTCTCTTTATAAGACTTCATCGTCCAATTTTTCTTAAAGCCTGAAATCTTTAAAAAATTATCCAACAATTTTGAACCATTTAGAGTATGGTAGACTTCGGGATGAAATTGAACTCCATAAATTTTCTTTTTCTTGTCACCAATGATTGCGAAAGGTGCACTTTCTGTTGAAGCAAAAACTTGGAAACTTAGTGGTATTTCACTAACATGATCACCATGTGACATCCATACTTGCTCACTATCATCAGAAAACATTCCGTTAATTAAATCTGTTTGAATTACTGACTTTTTTAGAAAAGCTCTTCCAAATTCAGCAGTTCCCTTACCTCTCTCTACTTGGCCACCTAGAACTTTAACAAGAACTTGAAGGCCATAACATATACCAAGAACAGGTATATCCATATCAAATAAATTCAATGGCGTTCTAGGAGAGTTTTTTTCTAATACACTTGCAGGACCACCTGATAGGATTACAGCTTTTGGATTATACTCTTTTAAATTTTTGTCATCAACTTTTTGAAAGGGGATAATTTCTGAAAAAACACCGAGCTCTCTTAACCTTCTTGCTATTAGCTGGGTAAATTGACTTCCGAAATCAATAATTAATAATCTTTCCAATTTACTCATAGAAGTTCCAAAAATAAATTTTATTGCTTAAAGCCCATTGCAAGAACATATGATTCTACAGATTCTTTCCTGCTTGCATCAGGTTTAACATGTTTCACAGTTTTAAAAGAGTTATTGAGTGTATTTAATACACTTGCTTCAGTGCCACCCTTAAAGCATTTACCTAAGAAAAACCCATCTTCTTTTAAAAAATCAAAAGCTATTTCAATTGCATTCTCAAGGAGCATTGTAGTTCTAATATGGTCCGTTGGCTTGTGGCCAGTAGTGTCAGCTGCCATATCACTAACGATACCGTTCACTTTTTGCCCCTTAAAAAAATTTTTTACTTGATCAATTATCTCTTGATCATTTATGTCACCAACTAAAATTTTAACATCTGGTAATATATCTGTTTCCAAAAGATCAATACCAATAATTTTTCCTTTATTATTCTTATTAATTACTTCTGACATTACTTGAAGCCATCCTCCTGGTGCGCAACCAAGATCAATAATTGACATTCCAGATTTCAATAAATTAAATTTCTCATTAATTTGTAATAGTTTAAATGCAGACCTAGATCTATATCCTCTCTTTTGAGCTTCTGAAACATAAGGATCATTTAATTGGCGTGAAATCCATTTTCTTGATGACTCAGTTCTCTTATTTTTATTAATTTTTTGCTTAGAAGACCTAGAACTTACAAACTTATTTTTTTGTAAATTAACTTTTTTTTTATTCATTACGCTCTCTTAATTCGAGAAAATACCATCTTAAAAAAATTAGTAATATCATTGCCAACTCCTAAAGTAGAAGGGATTACAAACAAAACTAATAGTGTAGTGCAACCTAGCCCAAAGGTTATGGTTGCAGCCATAGGAATTAAATATTGGGCTTGAAGAGAGGTTTCAAACATTAATGCTGACAAACCTCCAATTGTTGTTAAAGACGTAAGAATTACAGGCCTTAACCTATCACAAACACCAGAAATTATTGCTTCTTTAGGTTTATTAGGATTCTCAGCTAATCTTCTTTCAATTGTAGCAACAAGAATAATCGAATTGTTTACAACGATACCAGCTAAAGCAATGATGGCAAACATTGACAAAATTGACATGGTAAGGCCTAAAAAGTAATGGCCTGCAACTGCACCTATAAAACCAAAAGGAATCATTATCATTACAGCTAATGGTCTCAGCCAACTCGCAAAAACCCATGCAAGAACTATGTATATAGATAAGATACCAATAGTTCCACCTATTTGCATATCTGCAAATGCCTCTTGTTGTTCCTCATCTCTTCCAGAATAACGATAGTTTAAACCATAAGAAGAAAGTATATTATTAATGCCTAATTCTTCGAGTTTTTCTTTTGCTCCAGATGTATTTAATAATGTTTCATCCAAATCACCAGTAATTTTGACCTCTCGAGAACCATCTGTTCTTCTAATAACAGAGAAACCAAGGTTGTTCTTTAATGATGCCACCTCTTCTAATCCTATCATCGATCCATTTGGTGCAATTAATTTTAACTGTGCTAAATTATCATTTTCAATTTCATCGCTAGGTAATTTTATTCTTACAGTAACCTCTTCATCTCCTCTTGCAAATCTTCTAACTATTGCTCCCTCGAGAGCTGATCTTACTTGAGCTCCAATTTCAAATGTACTAAAACCAAGTGATTTTCCTTTGGGTGTAAGTTCAATATGTATTTCCTCAGCACCATAATTTAAATTACTTGTAACATCGCTAGAACCAGGTAATGTTTTTACTAATTCCATTACTTCATCAGAAGCCTGTTTCATTAGGTTTAAGTCATCGCCTGTAATTCTAATGTCAATGTCTCTTCCAGGAGGGCCTCCCACTGGCGCTCTAATTGAAATTTTTTCAAGACCTGGTAAAGGATTTATATTTTTTTTCCAGCTAGAAATTAATTCTTCAACTCTGACAGCTCTTTTATCAGCTGTAATTAATTCAACTGTTACGCTAGCCCTGTCGTAAGAAGCTCCAAAAGCATCATTCTCTTCAGTATTATTTGCTGAACCAAAACCTAAAAGATTAAAAGACATCAATACCAATTTATCTTCCTCACCTACAAGATCTATTTCTGTTTGCTTTAATGCTCTTTCCATTTCATTAAGCATTTTTGATGTTTGAGATCTTGAAGAACCAGATGTCATTGTAATATTTGCAAAAACAATGTCTCCTTCTGGACCGCTAAAAAAAGCAAATGGCACCCTTCCTGAAGAGACCATACCTATGGAAAAGATCAATAAAGCTAAAGCTGATGATATAGTGGCATATCTCCAATTATATGAAATTGTAACTAGCTTTTTAAAAATTTTATCTTTAAACCAATTAAATCCTTTGTTAAATGGTTTATGGATTTTATCGAGTATCCATACAAAAGGAGAAAAAATATTTGATATTATAGGATGAACACCATGTCTCAAATGTGCAGGCATTATAAGGAACACCTCTAAAAGACTTGCAGCAAGAACTGCACAAACAACAGCAGGTATCGCAAATATAATTTGACCAATAATACCTTTTATAAAAAATAGTGGTAGAAAAGCAGCAATTGTTGTTAACATAGCTGAAATAACGGGCGGTGACATTCTTGTTGCAGCTAAAATAGAAGATTGAGATGCATTCATACCTCTGTTTTCCTCTAAATGCTCAGAATGCTCTCCAACGACAATCGCATCATCAACAACTATTCCTAAGGCCATTATAAGTCCAAATAAAGAAATCATATTTATAGTTTGTCCAGTTAATAACATCACACCGAATGTTGCTGCAAAAGCAACCGGAATTCCCAATGCTACCCAGAATGCTGTTCTTGAAGTCAAAAAAACAAAAAGGACTATTAGAACGATTATTAATCCACTTGTAGCATTGCGAGTTAATAAATTAATTCTATCTGAAATTAAGTTTGCTACAGTTCCAAATTGTTCGACATTTAAACTTTTGGGGAAATTATTTTTTTGTTCTACCAGATAGTTTTGAACAATTTCGTTTACCTTTAGTGCATCATTAGTTTTACTGCGAAGAACCTTTAAATTTATTGCATTTTCACCATTTCTATATGCCTCCACCATCGGATCAGAAAAAGTTTCTGATATTTTTGCAATGTCACCCAATAAAATTCTTGTACCATCAGGCTTAACAATAATTTCTATTTGTGCATAATCCTTCCCTATTTCTTTTAAGCCAAGAGAACGGACCCTCAATGCACCATCCGCGAGGCTACCTGCAGGCACATCTACTGAAGATGATGAAATAATTCTCGATATATCATTCATTGATAAATTTAAACGAGCTAACTCAGTCTCAGAAACCTCAATTAATATTTCTTCACTTGGATTTGGACTTATATCAATTTTATCAACACCTAAGGCTAATAAATCTTCTTTGATATTTTTTGCTTGTGATCTTAATGATTTAATTGAAAATGGCCCTGATAAAACAATATTTGTAACTTCATCTTTGAATTCAGCTTTAAAAACTCTGGGTTTTTCTGTATCCTCCGGCAAATCAGTGTCATTTACTACAGCCTCAACATCTGATAATGCATTTTGCATATTGGTTCCAAAATCATACTCAATTTGAAGAACGGCAAGGTTCTCAGAAGAGGTTGATTTTACCTTTTTTACACCAGATAATGGCCTTAAATCTGGAACAAGTTTTTGAACAATATTTTTATCAACATCTTCAGCAGATGCGCCTGGCCAAATCGCTGAAATCACTATTATTTCAATATCTAAATCTGGGAAAAGCTGCCTATTTAATCTTTCTAATGACAATAGCCCAAAGACGATAAGAAATACCATTAATAAATTTGCTGCTGTTTTATGCTTTGCAAAAAAACTTAATATTGAAAAATTACTCATTTCTTACTTTCAAGCCTTATACCCTCACCAATGCCAGCCAACCTTGAAACTACTACCTGTTCACCGTTAGTTATTGCACCTCTAAGGTAAACAAAGCCTGGTTCCTTATGAGCAATTTGTACTTTCTTTTTTAATGCACGACCATCTCTAATAGTAAAAATTGAATCTCCTTCATATATTGCTTCCTCAGGTAATTTAGCTACCTGCAAAAGACTTCCAATTGGGTAATTGACTTTAACAAATGCCCCTGGTGGTATTTTAGAAAAATCTGATAATGGCTTAGGCAGAATGGCAAATATTTTTCCACCTCCATCTTGAGGATTCACGTATGCATCTCTTCTAGAAATATACCCCTTTAGCATTGAAACTTCGTCAGAACCTTGTTCCCAATATACTGAAACCTCCTGACCAATAATATTTTGAAAATTAGCAAATATTTGTGAAGGCACATTAAATGAAACCTCCAAAAAATTTAAGTTACTTAGACTAGCAACAATTTTTTGATTGGAGACATTCTCGCCTAAAGCAATATTAACATTACCTAATGAGCCATCAAATGGCGCTTTTAAAATTGTATCAGCAATGCTTCTTTTTATTTTTTTTATTGATACCTCTAATCTTTTGTTTGAAAGGTTTAATTGTTCTATCTTGAAATTAAGTCTGTTAACATTTTGTTTCCTTGAAAGAATATTACTTTTTGCGATAGAAACGGCCAAGAGTATTTCATCCAAAGCACTATCTGAACTAGCTTTACTTTTAACCATGCTTTTAATTCTAGCTTTTTGCTTTTCTCTTATATCTAGTTGGTTTAACAATTCCTGAAGTTGTAATTTATCAGTTGCAATTTCTGATTTAATTTCTTCAATTTGAGAATTGTTTAATGAAAGTTGTATTCTAAGATCATTTAAATTATTTAGCTGATTAAAATTATCAAGTTCAGCTAAAACAGTGTCTTTTTTTACAAATTCTCCAGATTTAAATTTATCAGAAATGTTTAAAACTTCTCCAAAAACTGGGAACGTCAAGTTGGCTTGTCTTGATGAAAAAATTGAGCCAAAAGAAGTATTTGTTGGATTATAATTACTAATTTGAATGCTTGTTGTTTTAACAAAAAAACTTGTTTCTTCAACTTTTTCTACAGAAATTTCTTCTTCAGTACTTTTCAACCATATATATCCCATTACGCCTGCTGTAATAATACCTAAAGCTACAAATATTTTTAGTAAATTAATAATAATGGTCTTTGTCATGATTTGGCCTATTGATTTTTTTTAATACCCTTAAATCAAGTATCCGAAAATTGTTTAGCTATATAAGTGATTGAATTCCAATCTTTTTTATCAATAGCCTCTCTAGGTATAACAAATGATCCCCCAACAGCAAATACATTCGGTATACTCAAAAATTCAAATGCATTTTGCAGATTTATACCACCTGTTGGACAAAATTTAATATTACTAAAAACAGAATTCATTTGTTTTAAAAAGTTAGATCCACCAATTGATGATATTGGAAAACACTTAAGTCTATGCAAACCATTTTGAACACAATGCATAATTTCTGATGGATTTGAAACTCCCGGAACGTATGGCATTTCAATATATTTGTCTACAATAAGATTTATTAATTCTTTATTTAACCCAGGAGAAACTCCAAAATTAGCACCTATAGCGTATGTTTCAACTAATTGGGCTTTGTTTAAAATAGTACCAACACCAACTTTTATTTCTGGAAACTGTTTTAAAATAGCCTCAGAAATTTTAAAAGCTTTGGGGGTTCTAAGTGTAACCTCAACAATAGTTATACCACCTTTCAAAAGAGCTTCGACTGTGTTTAA